>DGWH01000034.1:16280-73558 GCA_002395225.1 Christensenella sp. UBA4263 | reverse complement strand
ATACGGCTATGACATTGGAGGTTTTATGCTGCCCATAGATCCATACGAAATGCTGTCACGGGCTGTCCTGTGTCCCGGAAATCACGGAAAACATGACGTCGGCGAACTGCAGATATCCGATGATGTCGTAACCGTAGGTTTTCGGGTCCTCGCCTGACTTGTTTGGGTGAATACTGTCAGCAGGAATAACCACGTCGATTTGACTGCGGCTGTTCAGCTTGATGGTCTGCTTTCCAAAATTGTACTCGCTGTCATGGCACAGCGCCAGCGGCACCGTGTATACATCTGTGAACGCCTCTGCTTCCAGTTTTTCTGAGAGAGCAATCATCAGGTTCAGGATCTTCATGTCCTCGGCATACTTGTATTTGCCGATGGATGCACTGTACCCCTGTGAATTCAGCTGGTGAGCAATGCCGTCCTGATTGCTCCTGTAAATGGCGTTGCACACATAGACGGGTGTATCGGGACTGGCGCTTTTCACCCTTCGCACCAGTTCCACGATATTCTCGGCTCGGTCGCCGGCCTCATCAACGGTCGCCCCGTTCATGTCATTGGTTCCCAGGGAGATCATGACTGCATCCGGTTTTATGCCGGTCTTATTCAGGTAATAGCTGTAATCAAATCCTTCGGTGTCCGGATTGTAGAATGGGTTGACAATACCCCGGTGTTTTTCGCTGTGCAGAAAGTCGTAGGCGGTGATGCCGTTATATCCTTCATGCCTGTATTCCGCGTCCCGGAAGGACGTCTTCTGAGTGCCGACGAACTGGATAGCTCCGCCAGAGAGCGCTCTCTGAATTTCCATCTGCCAGGTTGCGCCCCCGTAAGTCATGCTGTCGCCAATGGGAAGAACTCTGAGTGTTCCGGATGTCAGCGGCGCGACACAACGGATGACGGCACTTTTCGTCCATACCTTTATGTTGTCATTGTCGTAGATATTCAGTGTCAGAGGCAGGTCTTCCACTGTATCCGCTGTGATGGTAAATCGCCGCCTCTCGGCAAAGCCCTTGGGGCAAATCCACTGCATATGGAATCTGTCCGCATTGATGCACACCTGATTGTTGTACAGGTCGATGGTTGTGCCAACGGCACAGTAGATTACATCAGGCAGGTAGGCATAGCAGGTTTCCGCTCGGACAGGCATTTCGGTGCTTTGAGAAGCTGCCTTCTGGCCCGCCACCGAATCACCGTTTTTGTATGCACTCCAGGGGATATTGTTCTCCCCTGGTACAATGCGGGGCATTCTTTCTGCTGTTCCGTTTACCGCATCAATGGAGCAACGCAGATAACAGGCACCGAGGCCCTGGGGAATTGTGATGATATTATTTCCCAACGGCATATCCAGCAGCGTAATAAAGTTTTTGTCCTGATCGAAAATACAGCTGTTGATCAAGATCATGGGGGTGTCCTTAAACCGCCAGCCGGAATAGGTTCTCCCTTCAATGACTCGTTCAAAATCGGTTGTGAGAAATGATTCGTTTGTATTCTGCTCTCCGATTTTAGACAGACCACCTACTGTCAAAGCATCTATATTGAAGATATTCCCCTGTTCCAGCTCTGCGTTTCCTTCCTCATCTGCGGACAGGCTTTCAGAAAGCGCAGCTGTGGCATATAGGCACAACAGCAGAAGCACGACGACAATTTTCTTCATCTTCATAACCTCCCTGACATACGGCAGGTTTTTCAGGAATATCACCGGATTGCATTCATCCTGTCGGCAGGCTGATGGACAATGCGTGAAAAACCCTGAAGGTTTGTTTGAACATGTATTTCAAACGATCGCTTCGACAGTTTTTAGAATCAGCAGAAGGGCACAGAGTGACTTACAGCTCATTTCAAATTGAAGGTCAGAATATGTCCTGTGAGACATATGGCATAATAAAGCAGGTGCATCCGGACTTTCGGCCTATTCACAAACGACCATTCCGCAGAGTCAGCGTAAGGAACAAACCGTGCTACTTTTCCTTTGGAAATTTGTCCTTTTCTGTTTCATCCAGTCGGCGCAATACAGAATAACATAGTTTCCGGATAATGTTCTTTTCTGCCTGCACGGTGTTATCCAGAACATTTTTCAGAATATTCTTTTCAGCCTTCACTCTGGAATGTTTAACTTTCACTTCCTCGTGAGGTACATCAGCCTGTAATGTGCGTAACCGATTTGCCGCAAAATATGAATATGCGCTGATCAGCGGTGTTGCTGCGATCAGCGGATATCCATATCGCAGAAGACCGTTCACGTGTGACATGAACAGACCGATCATCAGGGCAATGTGCGGAACCAGTCCCAGGATGGCACGCAGGGAGCGATGTTTGATCGCATAGCCGGTCATAATAATCAGGATCCAGGCATACAAACCGTTCCCGTAAATGACTCTTGAAACCGGATAGTCAAGCCAGCTGTTCCAGTAATTGACCGTCTTAATCAGACTGTCGAAGAACTTATAATCAATATCATGGAATTCCGGATCTTTAGCCATGGAAACACCGTTCCTGTTTCCACTGTACCACGGGTTAAAGTGCTCGAAGGAAAACATAAAAATCCCCTTTATAAAAACAAGCGGATGCCGTGAAAACAATTTCCTGTAAAGACCCCAGAATTTCTGATGATCTTCCTCCGTCCCGTGCCAGGTGTGTTTTACAGGGTCTGAAATCATGGGGGTATAGTTCTGCACGATGGTTTTATAATCCAGTGTCCCGTTGATGATCTGAAGCTCTTCATCCGACAGATCATCGCCATATTCTCTGCAATATAAAGCCACCTGCTGCAGCTGCATGCTGTAATTCTCCACTTCCCGCGGAGGTTTTATGTTATCAAACATGGGGTATATAATTTTTTCTACACCCATATAGAGAGAGACGACGATTGCCAGACAAACTGCGTATTTCCCTGCATTCACCTTCTTTTTCGTCACAAGCAGTATCGCTACCGCAATTACCGCGATGAAAAAAACCGCTATTCGTGTAAAGGAAATCATGATGCAGCAGAAACAAAGTACGCAAACATCCAGTACTTTTACGCGATCTTTTTCAAGACAGCTTAAATAGGATATATAAAACATCAGATACCAGCCGACATGGAGGACATCTTTCAGCACATGCTGGGAGGCCCGCTGCCACATGGGGGTCAGGCTGAAAAAAAGGATCGTGGCATAATATACAAACTTTGATTTTGTAAACTGATAGGAGCGAATGCTTACAAGTGCCATAAAACCGGCGTTAAATACATTCTGCAGCATAACGATCTTGAACAGGGACAGGCGATCGTTGCTCCCGAATATTCTGCCCATTTTAAAGATCCAGCCATACAGAAGTGTTGGAAGGATCGGATTGGCAGCATCAATTCGAATCACACCCATATAGCCCTTGATCTGTCCCAGAGCATCAGTATCCAGTGAGCCGGGGTAGCACATGAGCAGGGTAGGAAGCCAGCCTGCAAAAATCAGAACATAAGTGATCAGAAAGCGTTCAAGCTGGATATCGGTCTGAACATTCAGATCAATTTGTCTCACTGCCCGACGGTCCAGCAGCGTATACAGCAATGCAATTACCGAAGCCAGAAGACAGGCAAATCCCCAAAAAATGACAACGTTTGTCAGAATACGATCCTGACCGGGTTCCCCGGGAAGAAAGATCTCCCTCAGATCGCTGTGTTCCATGGAGAGGGAGATGATCATGTTAAAAGCCAGCGGCAGACTGACAAGGAAGGGTGCAAGAAATCTCGGGCGGTATTTTCTCCTTATCATGAGATTGTACATGATAAGGAGAACGGCCACGAGAATATATATCCAGAGATAATCGACCTGCAGCGCGTCCAGAATCAGATTCTTTCCGGCGGTTGTGTAGTAGGAAACCGCATCCTCACAGTTCCGGAAATAATGAAAAATCAGCAGACTGAGTGTGGAAAGAGCGGAAGCGAATAATGAAACCGGAATATCTAAAAAAGTGATGTTGCTATTCTTCATTTTATGCATAAAGGCATGAATTCTCCTTCACATCATAGAAAATGTCTATGGATTGAATCATGGTACTCTGCCTTCACGAGGATTTTCGATCTGCCCGGGAACCCAATAAGGATGCTGCTTAACAAATTTGCGCAAATGGCGGTGCTGCTTAGCAGTAATAGTCTTTGTACCAGCGGGCAAAATTCCGGAGGCCTTCCCGGATGCCGATCTGAGGGCGGAATCCATAATCTGCTTCCAGCTGACTGCTGTCCGCATAGGTGACAGGTACATCTCCAGGCTGCATCGGAACCAGTTCCCTGTGGGATTCGAAATTGTAGTCTGCCGGGAGCACGCCGGCGCTTACCAATTCCTCCTGAAGCGTGCGGACATAATCCAGGAGGTTTTCCGGCGAGCCGCCGCCAATGTTATACACTGCGTAAGGAGGCACCGGTAATCCATCCGCACCGGTTTGTCTTTCGGGTGCGCCCCGCATAACCAGTTCAACGCCGGTGACGATATCATCCACATAGGTAAAATCCCGAATGCAGTTTCCATAATTGAATATTTTGATTGTGCCGCCCCGGATCAGCGTATTTGTGGCGCTGAAGTAAAACATGTCACTGCGTCCTCCCGGCCCGTAAACCGTGAAAAAACGCAGCCCCGTCGAGGGAATGTTGTAGAGTTTTGAATAGGCATGGGCGATCAGTTCATTGGACTTTTTAGTGGCGGCATAGAGGGATACAGGATGATCAACCTTGTCATCAGTGGAAAAAGGAACCTTTTTGTTTCCGCCATATACGGAGGAACTGGATGCATATACCAGATGTTCCACGCCTGTTTCCCCATTGTCATAGCTGTGGCGGCAGGCTTCCAGAATATTGTAAAAACCGATGATATTGCTTTCAATATAAACATCCGGATGGTCAATGCAGTACCTGACACCGGCCTGGGCCGCCAGGTTTACTACTAAGGAGGGTTTCCATTTTGCAAAAATCCGGTTCACGGCCTCTTTATCCGCGATGCTTTCACGGATAAACATATACGACACAGGGGAATTGGCGGCTGCTTCATCAATCTTTCTTAACCGCCATTCCTTGATATCCAGCGGCGTATAATCCGTCATGTTATCGAGGTTGATAATGGTGCCTGCGTTCATCTTTCCCAGCAGCCGCAGGATCAGATTCGACCCGATAAAGCCCGCGCCGCCGGTGATCAGAATCGTTTTTCCGTTCAGATCAATTGTCTTTTTCATAGATTCCGTCTCCCCCTGATCAAATCATGTGGATTGATTTTGAATGTGTATCGAAGTCTGCACTGTTCCAATTTACCGAACCGAATTGGAATAGCGATAAAAAATACGAAGTTCCGGATATGTTTTGGAAAACATCTATATCTGCTCCGCTTCCGTGAATGCGGTGGTCAACGACACATCTTCATTTTTGGGCTGGAAAACAGAAAGTAAAAGCCGGATAAGCAGATGGTTTAATCCTTTTTTTGCTAAGAATTTTTGGAATCAGTGTTTATTGCGGTTTTAAAAAGTGGTAAAAGGGCCGGATATTATCCTGCCAGACCCATCCTCCTTTGGCGTAGACACCCGTTCTGATCATGCTTATCGGATACGGCGCTTCTGCTTTCCAGGCAGTAACCCGATATTCTCCGAAATCTCCTTTCAGCTCATTGGGCTCAAAGTCAATGCCGACGGTGTGGAAGTCTTTTCCTTCTGCCTGTACTTTTTCCGGAAGCAGATCCTTGTTGCTGCTCCACAGAATCAGTTCAAGACGTGTGGTACCGTCCTTTTCATAGGTGAAACCGTCTTCCACAATCCAGTACAGGCAGCCGTCATACCAGTATACATATACATGATTTTCAGGGTGGGAAGCTTTCGAAATTCCGGAGGAAAGTATTTTTTGAAGATCAGGCCCGGCATTGGCAAGCGTCGGACGGAGCGGGGCAGGAAGATCGTGAACGACAACGGAGTCCTGGTTTGCCTGAGCGCTCTGTGCGGATAAATTCTGGGAGACGGAAAGATATGTGCTGGTAGGCAGTCTCCGGTAAAGTCCGAAATCCAGAATAATTTCGTATTCTCCGGGCTCGATTTCCTGACCGGATGCGTGAAAGCCCGGTTTAATGTCATCCCGATGGAAGTATGCCGAGACATCCTCCCTTTTCAGCCCGCTTTCTGTCTTTAGCGGGATCATCTTTCCCGTTTCAGCAGACTGCAGTATCAGATTGTAATGGCTGTGGTCCTGCTCATACCAGAAGCAGAAACCGTCAAGATTGACCGTTCCATCGCGGCTAATTGCCTGATCCACCTGAAAGCAAAGTCCCTGAGGCAGCGGACTGCTTGCATCGTGAGTTGAACCGCCAAGGGTCATATATAAGACAAAACAGAACAGTAGAATAAAGGTGTAAGCGCAGTACATCAGCCCTCGCAGAAGTTTTTCCGGCAATGTGCTGCGAAACAGTCTGTAGAGCAGTGCACCCAAGATGGAGCCGAAGACATTATTGAAGACATCGTCAAGTTCAAAATAGCCCCGCATGAGTATAAACTGTGTTGTCTCTACCAGAACGGAGAACAGGAGACTCAGTAAAATAATGACAATGAGACGCTTTTTTCCTTTGAAGAGCTCTTCTACCAGAAAACCAAAAGGAACAAACATGGCGATATTAGCCAGGTCGGCGCTGCCGCTTAGCCAGTCGCCGCGAAACCAGGCATTATATGACCAGAAAAAATCCAGATGTTTCGGATAGTATCCGATTTTTCGCCTTCCTACGGTAAACCACAGAACCGTCAGCAGATATATGACAAAACAAACTTTTTGAAAAAGCGACAGAGAACGTGTTTTTTGTTTTATCGAGGTCACGGTTTATTCCTCCCGATTTCATGATGTGTCTTTCATGATTTTAACAGAATAAACCGTTTCTATCAATTTCTGTTTTCAGCTTTTTTGGTGATTTTTCAGCGATTTTTCAGCTTTATCAAATTCAGCCGTGAATATGTACAGTACTTGCATAGCAGATATCGCTCTGTTATACTTTTGCATATATGAATCGAAGTTTCATTGCTCCGAAACCGGAAAAACCGGTTAAAAATGGAGAGACTTTATCGCAGAATCAAGGGAACGCATAGTGACGGGTAAGGTGACGGGTAAGTTCATGATTTTTTGGTTTATCAAATGGACTTTACAAGCACGATATGTTATACTTTTTCAAACGTATTGTTTCCTTCTGAAATGGTATCAGAGGGAATGTGCCCGAAGTCGGCTGTCTGTATGCAGGACGGCTGAACCTGAGAGCGTAGTATTTTGAATGAGGTTTCGGCGCGTTTATCTTCAGATTCCCAGACCCCTCATAATCTGGCGGGGGATCTTTCATTGGAAACAGAAGATGGATGAGCAGCTGGACCTCTGAAAATTGACGGAAGTGGGTAAAAAACGTGAAATGATGAGAATTATTACTATTGTCTTGATTCTGGTGACTCTTTTTGCCGGAATAGCCATGGCTCTGTATTCACCGGACGGCATTTCGATGTTTTTTATCGGTATCATGGAGATCGTTATCGTCATGGGAGTCATCTTTGGCGTTATACCAACCGTTCAGTTCACCGGCGCGTTCCAGAATGCCCTGGATTATATCGAAACGGCCGTACGAAACCGAAATGGCTCTACCTGGGAACTGCTTGAAAAGGCGAGAGGAATTTTTGATCAGAAAGCGCTGGATTCCATCTTCAATGAGTATCAGACAAAGCTGAAATCTCAGCGAGAGAGCGGGCAGATCCTGTCCGACATTGATACCTATATAAATGAAGAATCCCTGTCACTTCTCAGCTGGCAAAATATTGTTACGCAGATTCCGGGAACGTTGACAGGTCTTGGCCTTCTGGGAACCTTTATCGGACTGGTTGTCGGTATTCAGGGAATTGAGTTTTCATCCATTAACATGGCCATGACCAGTGTCCGATCACTCCTTTCTGGTATCCAGATCGCCTTCTATACATCCATTGCAGGTGTTATTCTGTCTCTTATGTTCAACATGCTGTATCGCTTTGTATGGAACAGCATGATGAGACAGCTGGGATTTTTTACCGCCGAGTTTCACCGCAATGTCATTCCATCCGTGGAAGAACAGAAGCTGTACCGGGACAGGAGAGAGATGCGGCATATTATTGAACTGCTTGAGCGGCTGCCGCTCACGCAGGGCTATTCCAGCGCCGTGGGCGGACACATTGACGGTGCTGGTCAGGGAAATATGCGTAATGAGCAGATCGTGATGCCTCAGATTCTTTCCGGACTGCAGGCCGATGAATTCATCTTCTATCTCCAGCCCCGTTTTGAGCTGAATACAAAAACCATTATCGGAGCTGAGGCGCTTGTTCGCTGGAATCACAGCAAGCTGGGACTGGTATCTCCCTCGGAATATATCCCGATTATGGAGAGGAACGGTTATATAACCAAACTGGACCAGTACATGTGGGAAAAGGTCTGCTCCACAATCCGGGACTGGATTGAGAAGGGACTCAGACCTCTGCCGATCTCGATCAATGTATCAAAGACAGATGTTCTTGCAATGGATGTCGCCAGCGTCATCTCGAAAATTGTGGAAGATTATGGCATCTCTCCGCTGAACCTGGTCATTGATATTGCTGAAAATGCTTATTTTGAAGCTTCTTCAGCCGTTAGTGAGACCGTAAGACAGCTGCGGAAAAAGGGGTTTGTCGTCACAGTAGACGGTTTTGGCGGAGATTACCTGGCACTCAGCTCCGTTCAGGGCTTTTCTGCGGATATGCTGAAAATCGATCTGAGACGGATGGCGGGAGCGCTGAATCAGTCGGCACTGAACGGTTTATTTGCACAGGCGAACAAACTGCGCATACGGATCGTCGCAGAGTGCATAGAAAACATGGAGCAGCTGAATATGCTGCGAAAGTGCGGATGTACGGAGGGACAGGGTTTTTATCTGCATAAACCAATTCCGCTGGATGAATATATGAGTCTGGTGTACCCTAATCTGGGGAAAACCGCTGATTTCAAGAAAAAGCAAGGGAGTTAAGGAGCTGTGAAAAAGCCCGTAAAGCGAAACGATGAAGAGATGAATTTCTGGCAACCCATTTCGGACATGCTGAGCGGGCTGCTTTATGTTCTGATGCTCGTGATTGTGCTGATGGGCCTTACCATGATTCAGTTCACGGAATATGACGATACAGAATTGGAATGGCATGACAGCTTTGTAACGCCTACGCCGGATCCGGATGATGATGACGGATATCGTTCAGGAGGGAATGGTGCCGGATATATCCTCACGCCTCCTCCCAGAGAGGATTCATCTGGAGGAGGATCGGGAGGCGGCAGGATTTGGGAACTGTCTCCAACGCCTGAACTTACGCCCACGCCTACGCCTACGCCGGAAGCGACTGAGACACCCGTTCCGGGAAGCGGAAAATATGATGAAACGCCGGCTCCTGCTCAGGGAGAATTAGAGGAGGAACTGAGCGCGGCAGTGCATGTGATTGTGGTGGATGCTGAAACGGAGCAGACAATCCGGCAGAAAGATGTTGAGTTTGAACTGTATTCTGCAGAAGGCGATCTCATTACACTGAATGGGTATTATCCTGAAAGAAGTGTCTATCGTTCCTATATGACTCAGGAGAACGGATCATTTTTCTTCCCTGAAAAGCTTATGGGCGGCGATTATGAGATCCACCAGATGACGGAACCGGATGGGTATGATGCGACGGAAAACGTGGCCTTCAGTATTGATACACCTCATGAATGGTCTGAACCATATGAGGTGCAGATTCCGCTTGAGCCTACCCGGAATAAGATACGGGTGCAGATGAAAGATATGGAAACGGGAACGGATGTCGCCGGCGGAAGCTTTGACATTGTTGCCGTGGAGGACATCATCACGCTGGATGGAACGGTTCGCTACCGTGCGGGACAGACGGCGGGTGAAATTATCTGCGATGAAACCGGGTATGGGGAAAGTGAGGAGATTTTCACCGGCCTTTATGAACTGAGGCAGAAAACGGTGCCTGAGTATTATGCGTCCTGTAAGGACGTGATCAGCGTTGAAGTACAGAGAAAATCGGCCGGACCCGCTCTGGTGAACACAGTGCTCAATGAAAGAACCCTTATTAATCTCATTGTGCATGATGAACTGTATGAGTCGCGCGTGATTGCCGGGGCGGAATTCAGCATTGTGCCCTCCAGAGGGCTTCCGTTTAATGCCGTAAGTGATCATCTGGGCAAAATACGTCTGAGAGAAGTTCCCGCGAACACGACCTACCGCATCACCCAGCTTTCGTCGTCCGGTGATTTCCTGGTTGACCCCGAGGAATTGACCATTCACGTGGATGCGAACGGAAGAATCGACGGGGAAGCAGTTTCGGATATCTATCTCCCCAACCGGATCATCCGCGTGTCCATCGGCGTAACAGATGAGTTCAGTAATATTCAGGTTCCCGGGCTCAGATTGTCTCTGTATAACGCCGCAGGTGAACTGCAGCATGAATGGATTTCTTCAACATCTGCTCAGACCTATACAGATCTGGAGCCTGGCAATTACCAGATCAGAATGACCGGCGGGCAGGAAGAACAGAGGATGGATATCACCGTGCGTGATCAGGCTGCACAGCAGCAGTTCCATATTTCCACCACGTATATGATGCATTATCTGCTCTATGGGGCGATTGCGCTGGTTCTCCTGCTGGCGATGGTGATCTTTGTCGTGATTCGAAGGCGGAAAAAGAAAAAAGCAGCGAAAAGGAGTGATTGACTTTGAATGACGAAATCAGAATACGGATCAGTGACATCCTTTTCGCGATTAAAAAGCACTGGAAGCTGATTGCGGCCACTTCTGCTGCGGGCATGCTGATCGGAATTGTCCTTACAGCGATAACTTATCTGCAGACACCTCTGATTTCTTACTCCATCAATGGCTCGTTTGCGATCAGCTCCATGAGTGAATCCGGCTCTTTCATTGGAAATGGGGGAACGGTTTCCTATAACGATTATTACCTTGCAGAGAATATGGTTCCATCCATTCGCTATGTACTGAACAGCAGCAGAGTTGTGAGAGCGGCCATTGAAGATGAAAAACTGTTTGGTATCGAGGCGGCAGATGTCCAGCAGCATATCTCCCTTACTCAGTACGGGAAGACACAGATTATCGATATGACCCTCGTCTGGCGGAGTCCGGAGGAAGGGCTCGATCTGTGGAAAGCCCTCATCAACGCGGGAAACCGTTATATTCCGCAGATGCTTCAGCTTGGGACACTCGTCGTTATCAATGAACCGAGAGCCGTGCCGATGGGCATCACCCGTGCGGGGCCGAAACTGCTGGTCCTGCTGACGGCCCTTGGTTTCATGGCAGGAATGGCATATGCGGTGCTCAGTGTTCTGATTCACCCGACACTGAATAATCTGAAGGATGTTGACACGGTTCTCAAACTGGAAACGATCGGCAGAATTCCACAGAACGCCGCCTGGCGGGATGGAAACGGAAGTCTTGCAGAAGGAAACCAGTATACAGAGGCGAGCGAGAGCTATGCTGCCGCGACCTATATTTTGAGAAACCGGCTTGGAAGAAAAGACCTGCATCATTGCTTTTATGTGACTTCAGCAACGGAAAAAGAAGGCAAGTCCATGGTGGCGGCCAACATCGCGCTTCAGCTTTCCAAGATGGAATGCCGTACGCTGCTGATCGACTATGATACCCGAAATCCGGATATCGGTCCCATGTTCCTGACTGAAACGGAATATGATAAGTCGCTGAATGCCCTGTATCGTGGGGAAGCAAATGAATATGATGTCATCGTAAAGGTCAATGGCTACCTGGATTTGATTCAAATGCTTCCGGAACATCAGCAGATTCCTCTGGATGGAACGATTGAAGATTTCTTTATCAGCCAGACGGCAAAATATCAGTATGTGGTGATCAACGCCTCGCCTGTAGGGGTGACATCCGTCACACTCAGTCTTAACCAGGTGACAAATAATGCCCTGTTTGTGGTTGGATATGACTCGGCAACCATGGAAGAAATTAAGGCGGCCATTATGAGAATGGATAAATCAGGCACACGAATTATTGGCTGTATTGTCCATGGCGTCAAAGGAAAATACGATAAAGTGGAAGGAATTGGCGACATTCGGAAGAAAAGAAGAATGTCTAAAAAGCCGCCGGTCAGAGTTTCAGAACATGCGGATACTGTGGGAACAGCGCAGGTGGATGAAATGCTCGACAAGCTGAATAAGCAGGAGAAGACTGGGGGTGATGCCGGAAAGCAGGATCAGAGCACGACAATTGAGGCACTTGTGGAATCCGAGGAAAACCAGATGTCCCGGGAGCCAGGTTCTCACAATATAATGGATGAGTTATTTGACGGAGAAGAGAAAAAGATCCTGTCATTCTCTGAGTCTGATCAGCGGCCGGATTCAATCCTGACGGATGAAAAAGAAACGGAAACCGGGTCCTCACAGGAGGAGGCGTGAGGGAAGGACAAAGTGGTGTGGATGTGCCACGTGACGGAAATCGTGATACATAAAGCACTCCTGCAGTGTTATCGGATGGTTATAGATGAATGCCGGAATGGCGGCGTACCTGCTCTTAAGGAATGTTTCTCCGCTTTCGGGGCAGGTATTTCTTTCAAAGTGAATACTGTCCATTAGACGCACCTGTCCGGAATCATGCGGGACAGACGGCAGAAAAGAGACGGAAAAGGTGAGGAAAGGAACTGCGATGAATTCCACATTGAATATTGCCATGTTTGGGCATAAGCGTATTCCATCTAGAGAGGGAGGAGTCGAAGTGGTGGTATCAGAGCTGTCAACAAGGATGGCCGCTCTGGGACATCATGTCACCTGCTATAACCGCTCCGGACACCATGTCAGCGGACGCGAATTTGACGACGAAATGGAAAAGAACTACCAGGGAGTGCGTATCAAAAAGGTTCTGACCGTTCCCTTCAGGGGGCTGGCAGCCATGTCATCTTCAATTTCTGCTGCATTTTTGTGTGCTTTTGGGAGATACAATGTGGTTCACATCCACGCGGAAGGACCTGCTTTTATGGCCTGGCTCCCGAAGCTGTTGAGGAAACGTGTGATCGTGACCATTCACGGACTCGACTGGGCGAGAGCCAAATGGGGAAAATTTGCCTCATGGTATATCAAAAGCGGTGAAAAGAATGCCGTTCGCTTTGCAGATACGATTATCGTGCTGAGCAGGGGCGTTCAGGATTATTTCAGATCGGTCTATGGACGGGAAACCGTGTTTATCCCCAATGGAGTCGTACATGCGCAGAAACGGGATGCCGAAATCATTTTGGATAAGTGGAATCTTAAAAAGGATTCGTATGTGTTGTTTTTAGGCCGTCTTGTTCCGGAAAAAGGGATTCATTATCTGATTGAAGCCTGGAAGGGAATTGATACGGATAAAAAGCTGGTAATTGCAGGGGGAAATTCGGATACACAGGAATATATGGATCAGCTGAAACAGATAGCCGGCGAGGGGGTTATCTTTACGGGGTTTCAGCAGGGAAAAGCGCTTGAAGAGCTGTACAGCAATGCCTATCTCTATGTGCTCCCGAGTGATCTTGAAGGAATGCCGCTCAGTCTGCTTGAGGCGATGAGTTATGGGAACTGCTGCGTGATATCTGATATTGAGGAATGTACGCAGGTTGTTGGGGAACATGCGGTCGTTTTCCCGAAGGGAGATGTTTCCGGGCTTCGAAGCGTCATGGAAAATCTGCTGACGCATCCGAAGACTGTTGAAAAGTACAGGAATGAGGCGGCTGAATATATCTACAACAAATACAACTGGGACGATGTGGTAGCAAGAACGCTTGAGATCTATCGGAGCGGACGGGGATGAGTCCTAATAATCGAAAATCCGGGCATCGGAGAGGGCGAATAAAATGAAAGTATTGATGATCAACAAGTTTCTGTATCCGAAAGGCGGTGCGGAAACTTATACGATAAAGGTCGGAAGTTATCTGGAAGAGCATGGACATGAAGTGCAGTACTTTGGCATAGACAGCCGGAACCGGACGGTCGGAAATGCTCTGGGTGAATATACCAGTGAAATGGATTTCCATGAAGGTTCCATGCTTGCTAAAGCACTGTATCCGATTAAAACGGTTTACAGCACGGAGGCATACAACAGGATTCGCAGAGTTCTCGAGAATTTTCAGCCGGATATCTGCCATCTGAACAACTTCAATTACCAGCTTACGCCTTCCATTATTGTCAGTATCGACAGATGGCGCAGAGAGAGCGGACATCCATGCCGCATTATTTACACGGCGCATGATCCCCAACTGGTATGCCCCAACCATATGCTTCATAACCCCAATACACATGTAAACTGTGAAAAATGCATGAACGGGCATTACGTGAACTGCATCAGGGGAAAATGCATCCATGGCAGTCTTT
Organism: Christensenella sp. UBA4263; assembly: GCA_002395225.1. Classification (GTDB taxonomy): domain Bacteria; phylum Bacillota; class Clostridia; order Christensenellales; family Aristaeellaceae; genus Ventricola. The sequence continues at coordinate 59,193 of DGWH01000034.1, read as the reverse complement.
TCAAGAGCGTGGTCGGAGCGATGGAAGGCACTTACTGGCGGAAAAATGATGCATACCGGAAAATTGATGCGATCATCTGCTGTTCACGGTTTTTAAAAACGAAGCTGGACACCAATCCAGTATATGCGCCGAAGACAATCGCGATTCACAATTTTGTGGAAAACGTCAGATGGGAACAGACGGAAAAGAAGGACTATGTACTATACTTTGGCCGATATTCCATGGAGAAGGGGATTGAAACGCTGGTGAGCGCCTGCAGGGCTCTTCCGGATATTCCCTTTGTTTTTGCCGGCTCAGGACCTCTGGAGGGTTTGCTGAAGGAAATTGGAAACATCAAAAATGTCGGTTTCAAAACAGGGAAGGACCTTGAAAAGCTTATCCGGGAAGCCCGGTTTTCCGTTTGTCCTTCCATTGTCTATGAGAATTGCCCTTTCTCTGTGCTGGAAAGCCAGATGTACGGGACATCCGTGTTGGGCGCGAGGATCGGCGGCATTCCGGAACTGATTCAGGAAGGGAAAACCGGGGAATTCTTTGAGTCAGGCAATTCGAAGGATCTGCAGAGCCAGATCGAAAAACTGTGGCAGAATCCTCAGCTGACGGCCGCTTATGCGGAAAACTGTAGAGATATTCATTTTGATAATATTGAGGACTATTATCAGAAACTGATGATGGTCTATGAAGGAAAAATGGATATGGATGCATTGCGTGCTCAGATTGGCGTGTAAGTTGCCGGAAAGCCCGATTTTCAAGAAAGGTGAGCTGAAATAGAAAATTTATGCGCACGACATCGAATTGCGTTTCCTATGCGTATTCGTTGGATAGCAGACAGGGGAGGGTGAAATGAAGCTCGGGAAATCGGTGGGTATGCAGTATTTTCTGATTTACCTGATGTACATCATTCCCGGAAGCTGCCTTTTCGCAAAATTTCTGCAGGGCCAGGCCAAATTTCTTCTGCTTCTGATGCTGTATGGATGGCTGTTTGTGCAGTTCAAGCAGTTTCGGTCCGGTTATGCGCTGCGATTTGTTGCTCTGTTTACCGTTTCGGTGCTTTTCACAAGATTTTACACAAATGGCGGAGCGGGAATCAGTTCTCTGTTTCAGTTTCTGGTGTGTGTGCTGAGTACCCAGATGGCCATCTACTGTGACAAGGAGAAGTTTCTGACCAGATGGGTTAAGTTCGTAACCGTAATGGCAGCGATCAGCGTTGTTTTCTGGGCTGTTTTTTATTTCAAACCCGATCTGGTAAGCGCCTATCCGGGCACGGTGTACAAAACGCAGGATCTGGGCTCTGCCGGGTATGAGGTAGAATATCACGGAAGAGGCCTGCTGATTTACAGCTACCTTGAAATTCATCCAACCAGGAACTGTGGAGTATTTACGGAACCGGGTGTCCATCAGGTGGTTCTGAATATGACACTGTTTATTCTTCTTTTCTGGCAGGAACGGTTGGATTTCAAAGACAACAAGCAATATCGTCTGTGTGTGCTCGGCGTTTTGCTTGGCCTTGTTACCTGTCAGTCAACGACGGGATATATAGGAACCATTTTGATTCTCGCCATGTTTTTTGTTACCGGCGATTCGGAAAAAAAGTACAAGGGAATTAAACAGTTTGTCGTTGTAGCGGTAGCCCTGGGAATGGTGGTCCTTCTGGCAGATTATGCGGCGCGCAACGATAAGAGCATCCTGTATACGCAGTTTATTTATAAACTTTTTGGGGCTGATGGCGGCGGCCTGGACGTTTCCGAAGGAACCGGACAGTACAGAACGGGCACGATGATGGTGTGTCTGGATATTATGGTGAATCAGCCTTTCGGCGTGGGATATGATATATTTAATGTGATGAAGAATGCCTATGCGGATGGGCTTGTGGCCGCCAGCTTTCTGCAGTTCCCTGCGGTTTTCGGTGTTCTGCCCTGGCTGCTTCTGATGAGCCTGATCTTTCTGCCGGTGCTTACGCGCCTGAAACCAGGAATTGCCCTTCTGTATATTTTTCTTTTCGTCAATACCACACTGGCCCAGACGGATTTGATGTATCCTGGATTTTTCATGATTCCGATGTATCTGGTTGGTGTCCCTGACGCCAGCGAGAATGATCTCGAAAAGACAGCAAGTCGGAATGAAGAAGAATTCAAAACCGAGTGAAAAACGCTTCGGAAGCAAAATCCGGGGGTGAAATCGGCTTCACAACAAAGATGGCTCAAAGCGGAAATCATCAGGGGCGCCAAAGGGAACCCGGCGGAACCTCTTAAACAAGGATGGCGAACGCGGAGTAAACCAGGCCCCAAGCCGATGGGAAATGCATCGGTCGGCCAGGAGGGGTATGATTCGGCAATTATTCAGGATTCTGGTACAGGTTCGTACCGGAATCCGGGAAGAGTATGTTTAGACAGGAGCTGGAGAATGATGAAACCGATTGATTTTGTTGTTACATGGGTGGATGGAAACGATCCTGACTGGTTCAGGGAAAAAATGAAATATCAGGGAATCGATATTACCTCGGGAAATGCTGAGAACAGATTTCGTGACTGGGGAACGTTCAGGTACTGGTTCAGGGGGGTGGAGAAGTTTGCTCCCTGGGTGAACCGGGTTTTCCTGATAACATGTGGGCATTATCCGGAATGGCTGAATATAGAACATCCGAAATTGCGGCTTGTCCGACATGCAGATTATATGCCTGCAGAATGTCTGCCGACATTTAACTCAAACGCCATTCAGATGTTTCTGCATCGAATACCGGATCTGAGTGAACAGTTTGTCTTGTTTGATGATGATTGTTTTCTTACGGCGGCCACGACGCCTGAAGATTTTTTTGTGAACGGAGTTCCCTGTGATGAGTGTCTCCTGGAAGCCATAAACTGTACGGATCCAAAGGATATTTTTCCTCATATGATGTTGAATAACAGCGCGGTGATCAACAAGCATTTTCAAAAAAAGGAAGTGCTTCGCAGACATTTTTCCAAATTTATCAACCTGAAGTATGGAAAAGACAACATCCGGACCCTTCTGATGCTTCCGCTGAAGTATTTTTCCGGTTTCAAGGATATGCATTTGCCTGGATCCTACAGGAAAACGGACATGCAGATATTATGGGATGCGGAGCCGGAAAGCCTGATGCGTACCGGAAAAAACAAATTTCGTGCTTTGGATGATGTGACAACCTGGTTGATGAAAAACTGGCGGATCTGCAACGGAGACTTTGTTCCACGATCGACGAAATGGGGAAAAAAATACGAACTGGGCATTGATGGGGACGTTTATCAGGCGATAAAAACCGGAAGATGGAAAGCCATTTGCGTGAATGACGGAATACCGGATATCGATTTCAATATGGAAAAGAAAAAGCTGTGTGAGGCTTTTGAAGTGCTTTTGCCGGGGAAAAGTTCCTTTGAAATCTGAAAAATGACCATATGCGGAATGTTTACGGCGTTGAATGGCATAAAGGTGTCAGAGGATAAAACAAAAAAGTGCAGTAAGCCATATCCGGCTTGTTGTTATAATTGTACGTAACGTTCAGGCTCTGGGGATGTTATTTTGCTTGAGGAGAGTGAAAGCATGAAGAAGATTGTGATCATTGTACACGGCCTGTCAGGGGGCGGTGCCGAACGGGTTGCAGCACATCTTGCAAACTATTTGGCCGGGAAGGGAAACAAGGTTCTGTACATTTGTGCGTACAGTACTGTCGAAGAGGACAGCCATGATGGATATCACCTGGATGACAGCGTTTCAGTCAGATATATTCCGGTGAAATCGAAATCAGGCATGGTTCGCTTTCTGAAAAGAAATATATGCATCATGCGGGCTGCCCGTGCTTTTTCACCTGATTATGTGCTTTCACTTATTTCGTATGAGGCAGTTCTGACTGCCATGTCCGGATTGCCGTTAATCTATTCGCTGCGCAACAATCCTGAAACATGTATGTCTCAGGGATTCCGATCAAAGCTGATCGAATTCATGTTTGCAAAGTCGAGGAAAATTGTTTTTCAAAGCCAGGGCGCACAGAACTATTTCCGGGACAGGTACCTTGAGAAAAGCGTCGTGATTCCTAATCCCATCCGTACAGAAGATCTTCCCCTTTGGACAGAGCATAAACATGAGAAAAAGATTGTGACAGCCTGCAGGCTGAATGCACAAAAGAATCTGCCGATGCTTGTACAGGCATTTTCAGGTGTACACCGGAAATATCCGGGATATACCCTGGAAATTTACGGGAAGGGCGAACTGCAAAGTGCGCTTCAGGAACAGATACGATCGCTGAACGCAGAGGAGTATATTCTCCTGAAAGGGTTTACTTCCGATATCCACACGATTATGGCCGAAGCAAGCGGATTTGTTTTGTCATCAGATTATGAGGGACTTTCCAATTCCATGCTGGAGGCTCTGTGCATCGGAGTCCCCTGTGTCTGCACAGACTGTCCTCCCGGCAGCGCAAGGGAGTTCATTAAAAGCGGAGAAAATGGCTTCCTGAGCAGAGTGGGTGATGCCCAGGATATGGAAGAAAAAATATGTGCTTTGATTGAAAACGAAGACCTGGCGATGCAATTTGCAAAAAAGAATCTGGCCATCAGAAAAAGGCTGGATGTGGAAAACGTCTGCGCGGAATGGGAAAAGCTTTTACGGTAGTATTTCGCAGGCTTAGGAAGCGTTCAGAAATAAGATGCACCATCAGAAATGTCTTTCTCTAGGTAGGAGCTTTGCTTAGAGGAACAAGCAGTATCATTTTATTCTTGAACGCTTCCTTATTGAATGATACAGCCAGGAGCTTTTCAAAACACCCGAACCATGCCTGAAAAGCGTGGTTTATAACAAGCTTGACCGGAACTCCGGGGAAGAAGGCATTTATGCGACAGCCAGTAAAAAAAGCTGCAGGGCCCCGGAGGAAAGGGGAGAAAGATGTGGGCTCGGGAGGCCTGTAAATACTGGCTCACCGACTTTCCGGGAACACGCCAACCAAAAAAGGAGGCCGACGATGAGTCGAACGCTGGTCCTGTTTACTGACAATCAGTCTTATTATTTTGATCGGATTCATTCCTCTGAGCTGACGATTCGGGGACTGTATTATGATCACGCGGAGCTGAAGAACCCCATACTGAAGTTTCTGAGAAAAATCAAGTCTCCCTTTACAAGACTGTTTTATCAGGACTGGTATCAGCATCTGAGAGATTATGAGAAGATCATCGTGCTGGATACCGCCCTGCTGTTTGACGGCAGACTGCTTTACAATATTTCCAGAAAAGCCCCTGATGCCAGGAAATACTTTTATTCCTGGAATAAGGTGAAGGATGAGACGCGGTTTGAGGAAGGGAAAAGAGCGGCGGATCAGGCAGGCTTCAAGTATTATTCCTATGATAAGGGAGACTGTCGGAAGTATGGACTGAACTTTAATACCATCATGTATGACCCGACTCTCACGCTGGAGGGAGCAGAACCGCAGTATGACATTCTTTTTCTTGGCTTTCTGAAGGACCGCAAAAAAGATTTGCTGTCGCTTCACCGGATGCTCAGGGCTGCTTCACTGAAGCCCAATTTTATGATTGTCAATTATCAGAAAGAGCATGAGGATCTGCCCTTTACCTTCACGGACAAATACATTCCTTATTATGATTACCTGAAACTGGTCAGCAACAGCCGGGCTATTCTGGATATTTCTCAGGAGGGGCAGGATGGGTATTCCATGCGGGTGATGGAAGCGATTTTCTTCCAGAAAAAGCTGATTACAACGAATACTGCCGTCAGGGATTCCATGTTTTATAATGACAGCAATATACTGATCATCGATTTTGACAGGACGACCACAGAGGAAATTCATGCATTTTATGAGAAGCCCTTTCAGCCATACGATGAAAAGATCCGTCAGTATTATTCCATCGGGGCCTGGGCGGACAGATTCGAAGATTAACTTCGGGAGGAATAGGCAGGAATGCTGCGCGAATTAAGAGAACGAATGGCTAACAGAGCTGAGGTACGTTCCCTCACAAAGAGATGTCCCGGTCTGCATACGGACAGCACGCTGAAGGTGAAACTTCCCCAGTACATTAAGTGCGGGGAGAATGTTCACATCGGAGAAGGAAGCCGGCTTCTGTGCTGGGACAGCTATCGCGGGGAACGTTTTGAGAATCCTCCTCAGATTTCAATTGGTTCAGGTGTGCGGGCAACACGAAACCTGACGATTCAGTGTGCCAGCCGGATCACCATCGGAGACAATGTGCTGATTGCATCCGATGTGTTTATGGTGGATTACAATCACGGGATGTCTCCTCTGACGGACAGTTATCTGGAAAATCCGCTGGACCGGTCGGATGGAATCACGATTGAAGAGGGTGTATGGATCGGGAACAATGTGATTATCCTGCCGAATGTGACCATCGGCAAAAAAAGCATTATCGGGGCAGGCGCTGTTGTGACACGGAGCATACCGCCCTATTGCATGGCTGTCGGCAATCCGGCGAGAGTCATCCGGAAGTATGATTCTGAAAGAAATGAATGGGTGAGAACAGGTGTCGAGTAAAATATCCGGTTTGTTCAGAAAAATTCCTACGGGATTCAAAGCCGCGGGTGTTTATACGCTGGCTTCGATTTTTTCAAAAGGTCTTTCCATTATCACGGTCCCGATCTTTACGAGGATCATGTCCACCTCGGACATTGGAATGGTTAACCTTTTCAATTCGTGGCAGTCCCTGCTCAGTGTGGTTGTGACGCTTTCCCTGACTTCGGGCGGTTATATTGCCGCACTGAAGGAATTCGGACAGGAACGGGACCAGTATCAGTCCTCTGTTTTATCGCTGACTACCCTTTTGGCCCTCCTGACCACGCTGATCTATCTGATCAATCCGGCCATGTGGAACAAAGTGACGGGACTGCCGGGGGAACTGTTTGGTCTGATGCTTGCCGGTTTTTTCGTCATGCCGGCATACGATTTCTGGCTGGCCAGGCAAAGATACGAATATAAGTATAAACTGGCAGCCGGTCTGACGGCGGCAATGGCCCTGCTGGCTTCCTGCGCAGCAGTGGCTGCGGTACTCTGGATGGGCTCCCACGGATATCAGTATACGGCTTCAGGCCGGCTTTATGCGTCCAATATTATAAAATATGTTATCTGCGGCGTTTTGTGGGTTATCCTGATTCTGCGCGGCAAAACCTTTTACTCAAAGAAATTCTGGAAGTATTCACTGGAACTGAGTCTCCCGCTGATCGGATATGCCCTGGCCAATCAGGTGCTCAGTGTATCTGACCGCATGATGATCAGCCGCATGGTTGGGAACAGCTCGGTGGGCATATACAGCACGCTGTATACGGTCAGTTCAATCTCCCTGATGGTTTGGAGCGCCATCAATTCTTCCTTCGTTCCGTATCTGTATCAGAACATGGAATCAGAGACCAGCGGAATAAAAAAGTATTCCCTGATGCTGATGGGCGCTTACGGACTGGTTGCTGTCCTGCTTACCTTTGTGGCGCCTGAAATTGTCAGGATACTGGCAACAGAGGAATATTACGAGGCCATCTACATCATGCCGCCCATTGCCGGCGGAGTGTTTCTGACCTGTGTTTCCAATATGTACACGAATATTCTGATCTACTATAAGAAAACGTCCTACATCATGTACGCGGCCATCGCGGCAGCCGTGATCAATGTCGTTCTCAACTATTTCTGCATTTCCTGGTTTGGCTATATGGCGGCTGCGTATACCACCCTTGTCGCATACATCGTACTGGCATTTGGTCAGGGAGTCGCGGCGCATTACATCTGCAGACAGAAAAGGGCCGGAAATGTTGCCGTTTATGATGATCGGGGCGTTGCGGTGCTGGCTGTTGTGACCATCGGGCTCTGTCTCAGCGGACTCCTGCTGTACAAACATACGGCACTGCGGTATGCGGTGATTGCGGTCGGATGTGTGCTGGTCTGCGTGATGGGATACAAAGTATTGAAAATGAGGTCGGCCCAAAAGAAAAACAAGTGAGACGTGTGATGTCTGAAGGACATTAACAGAGGAATCATTAACAGAAAAAGGAGAAAAGGCGGATGAAAAAGGTACTGATTACCGGCGGTGCCGGTTTTATTGGCACAGAGATCATTAACCAGCTGTATAAAGAAGGCGGCTGGGAGATAACGGTGCTTGATGCGATGACGGAGCAGATTCACGGGAAGGACTGGCAGAATTCCTATCTGTACCGGAATATTGAGGGAAAATGCCGGTTTATTCTGGGATCCGTGACGGACATTGAGGCGATGAAAAAGGCCATTGACGGACAGGAATACGTGATTCACCTGGCTGCGGAAACGGGCACCGGGCAGTCCATGTATCAGATCAATCAGTATAATGAAACCAATATCATGGGCACATCCAATCTGCTGCAGGCCATTTCGCTGATGGGAAAACAGAATACCGTCAGGAAAATCGTGCTCTCCTCTTCACGCTCGGTTTACGGTGAGGGAAAATATGAATGCCCCCAGTGCGGCGTTGTCTATCCCAAAGGGCGTGAGAAGGAAAAGATGCTCGCGGGGGATTTTGATTTCTATTGTCCTGTCTGCGGGAAAAAACTGAATCTGCTGCCGACGACGGAGGACAGCCTGGTTCAGCCGATGTCCCTTTATGCCTACACCAAATATGCCCAGGAGAGAATGCTGGAGACGATGTGTCCGGCCCTTGGCGTCGACTATACCATTTTCCGGTATCAGAATGTGTACGGCGTAGGGCAGAGCCTCAAAAATCCCTATACGGGAATTCTGTCGATTTTTTCCACGCTGATGCTGGAGAACAAGCCCATCAATATTTTTGAAGACGGACTGGAGAGCCGGGATTTCGTCAATGTCCGGGACGTGGCGGCCTGCACGATTTCGTGCCTGTTAAAGCCTGCATCCAATGGGAAAATCATCAATGTGGGCAGCGGGGTAAACACCAGCGTCATCGAAATTGCGGAAACGCTGAAAAAGTATTACAACAGTTCCAGTGAAATCAAAATTACCGGCGATTTCCGCATCGGCGATATCGCCCATAATAAGGCGGATATCTCAGCCGCCAGAGAACTCCTGCAGTTTGAGCCCACGGTATCACTCCAGGAAGGCCTTTCAAGTTTCTGCCAGTGGGTTATGGGGCAGGGAGAAAAATCCGGAAATTATCAGCAGTCCCTTTCCGAAATGGAAAAGGCAGGAATGTTTATCCGCAAACAAAGTGATGAGGCGAAAGAAGGCTGAGCCTGCCGAAATTCCCCGGGGGTAAGGGGGAGCGCCTTATCTGCGGGAAACGTTCAGCGGATGGGCGCTTAGTCATTCCCCTGGCACAGACAGGCAGAGCATTCCAGACCAAATGCTCTGCCTGTCTGCGTCTGAAAGGGCTGCAGCCCGGCAGGAGATCCGTCCCCCCAGCGGGATGGCTTGCGGGATGGAGCGGATTTTCTGTCAAAATAGGGCTTTACTTTTGGCCGGATTCCGGTTAAACTAGGGCGGTCTTAAACGCAGTGAGGCGGGACGCGTCTGCTGGGTGCCCCAAAGAGAGCCGGGAGGGTGGAAACCGGCGGGCAATGGCAGAACGGGATCACCTGCTGAGCGGCCTTCCTGAGCACGGAGGGGTCAGGGAAGGACGGAGCAGCTCCGTTACAGCAATGAGTGGATGCTATGGCATCAATTTGGGTGGTACCGCGATCAAACTTCGTCCCATTGTGGGGGAAGTTTTTTCTTTTTGGCAAAGCAGCGGCAGGCCTGCCTGTCCGTTCTTTAGGAAACAGAGGAGGAACAGCATGTATCAGAAGGTTTCCACAGACATGAATTTCGCGGGACGCGAGGAGGAAGTTCTGGCGTTCTGGCGGGAAAACGAAGTGTTTCACAAGATGATGAAGCTGCGGGAGGGCGCAGAACCGTTTACGTTCTATGACGGACCGCCAACGGCCAACGGCAAGCCGCACATCGGCCATGTGCTGACCCGTTCCATCAAGGATGTGATCCCCAGATACCGGACCATGAAGGGCTATGATGTTCTGCGCAAGGCAGGATGGGATACCCACGGACTGCCGGTGGAACTTGAGGTGGAAAAGCAGCTGGGGCTGGACGGCAAGCCGCAGATTGAGAGTTACGGAATTGAACCGTTCATCAAGGAATGCAAAAAGTCGGTATGGAAGTATAAGACCGAGTGGGAAGAGATGAGTGAACGTGTCGGTTTCTGGGCTGACATGGAACACCCGTACATCACCTATGAGGACAACTATATCGAGTCGGAATGGTGGTCGCTCAAGCAGATCCATGAAAAGGGACTGCTTTACAAGGGCCACAAGATTGTGCCGTACTGCCCGCGCTGCGGAACGGCGCTGTCAAGCCATGAGGTGGCCCAGGGATACAAGAATGTCAAGGAGACCTCCGCGACCGTCCGCTTCCCGGTAAAGGGAGAGGAGAATACCTACCTGCTGGCCTGGACCACCACGCCGTGGACGCTGCCCTCCAACCTGGCCCTGTGCGTGAACGCCAATGAGACCTACGCCCGCTTTAAGGCGGAGGATGGCCGCATCTACATCATGGCCAAGGCCCTGATCGGCTCCGTGTTCGGAGAGGACGCGTCGGTTGAGATCCTGGAGGAGATGCCGGGCTCCAAACTGGTGGGAACGGAATATGAGCCCCTCTTTGACTATGGCAAGTCTGTGCTGAAGAAGAATGAGCGTGCCTGGTTTGTGGTCAGCGATGACTATGTCACCACCGGAGACGGCACGGGCATTGTTCATATTGCCCCTGCTTTCGGTGAGGATGACTACCGGGTCTGCAAGGCCAACGATCTTCCGTTCATCATGTTCGTGGATGCACAGGGACGCATGACGCAGGAAACGGACTGGCCGGGCGTCTTTGTCAAGGATGCGGACCGTCTGATTCTTGACAATCTCGAATCCCGCGGCCTTCTGTTCGCCGCACTGCCTTTTGCCCATGACTATCCGTTCTGCTGGCGCTGCGATACGCCGCTCATTTACTATGCGCGTTCCAGCTGGTTTATCCGCATGACGGCCGTGCGCGACAGCCTGATGGCCAACAACCGGAAAGTCAACTGGATGCCGGACAACATCAAGGAAGGGCGTATGGGCAACTTCCTTGAGAATGTCATTGACTGGGGCCTCTCCCGTGAGCGCTACTGGGGCACGCCGCTGCCGGTATGGGTCTGCAAGGACTGCGGAAAAGTGCATGTCATCGGCAGTCGCGAGGAACTGTGCCGTCTTGGTCACAATGTGGATCCGAATATCGAGCTGCATCGCCCGTATATTGATCAGGTGGTGCTGACCTGCCCGGACTGCGGCGGGGACATGATCCGCGAAAAAGAGGTCATTGACTGCTGGTATGATTCCGGCTCCATGCCCTTTGCCCAGTGGCACTATCCGTTTGAAAACAAGGAACAGTTTGAGAAGCGGTTCCCGGCCAACTTCATCTCGGAGGCAATTGACCAGACCCGCGGCTGGTTCTATACGCTGCTGGCCATCTCGACCTGTCTGTTTAATACCAATCCCTTTGAGAACTGCATCGTCATGGGCCATGTGCAGGACAAGGATGGACAGAAGATGAGCAAGCACAAGGGGAACGTGGTGGATCCCTGGAGCGTGCTCAATGTGCAGGGCGCCGATGCCGTCCGCTGGTTCTTCTACAACAATGCCGCGCCGTGGCTGCCCAACCGTTTCTATGCCAAGGCGGTGGAGGAAACCCAGCGCAAGTACATGGGAACCCTCTGGAATACCTACGCCTTCTTCATCCTGTATGCGGACATCGATCAGTTTGATCCCAAGGCGCATCCGCTGGCAAATGTTGAACTGACGCTGATGGACCGCTGGGCACTGTCCAAGCTCAATACCCTGGTCCGGACGGTGGATGATCATCTGGCCAATTACCGCATCACCGAGGCGAGCCGCGCCATGGCGGAATATGTGGATGATCTTTCCAACTGGTATGTCCGCCGCAGCCGCGAGCGTTTCTGGGGCAAAGGGATGGCCGGTGACAAGGAAGCGGCCTTTGCAACCCTTTATCATATCCTTGAAACCCTTTCCCGCCTGACGGCCCCCTTTACGCCGTTCATGGCGGAGAGCATGTACCGCAACCTGGTGTGCAGCGTGGACAGCGAGGCACCGATTTCCGTCCATCTGACGGATTTCCCGGTCTGCGATGAGAGCAAGATTGATCCGGAACTGGAACAGCACATGAGCGATCTGCTGGATGTGGTGGCCCAGGGCCGCGCAGCCCGCAATGAGTCCGGGCTCAAAGTGCGTCAGCCTCTGGCAAGGATGATTGTCAGCGGCCGTTCCCTGCCGGAGGCGTTCTGTGCCCTGGCGGAGGATGAACTGAACGTCAAGGATGTGGACTTTACGGATGATACCACGGCCTTTATGACCTATCAGCTGAAACCGCAGATGCGGACACTGGGCAAAAAGTACGGCAAGCTTCTGCGGGCCATTGGCGAGTATCTGGGAACACTGGATGGCAATGAAGTGGTCGCGGCCTTTGAGGCGGGCAAGACGCTGTCCTTTGAGCTGGAGGGGACAGAGGTTGTCCTGGAGAAAGACGATGTGCTCACATCGCCGATGAAGAAGCCGGGCTATGTGGTTGCCACGGAGCGGGATGTGACCGTTGCCCTTGATACCACCCTGACGGATGAGCTGATCGCCGAGGGCTTTGCCCGTGAGATCATCTCCAAGGTTCAGACCATGCGCAAAGAGGCCGGATTTGAGGTGACGGACCGGATTACCGTGGGCGTTGCGACCGGGGATGAGACCCTGAAGGCCGCCATCCGGGCGTATGATGAGACCATCCGCCGCGGCGTCCTGGCCCTTTCCGTGGGAACGGAAACGCTGGCAGATGGCGTGGTCAAGCAGTGGAACATCAACGGTGTTGATGCAGAACTGTCGATTCGGAAAGCGTGACAGGTTTGGACTACCGGAAAATAGTCATTGCCGGGGCGGGCGCATATCACTTTGCGCCCGCCATTTTGGAAGACCTCTTTGTCCGTTTTCGGATTCCCTGTGAGGTCTGGTTTGTCGAAGGGGATCTGGACATGGCGGAGCTGACCGCCCGGGGGGCGCAGGCGCTGGCTAGAGGTTTCGGGACAGAGGCACGGTTTTACTATACGACACAGCTGAAAAAGGCGGTTTTCGGGTCGGATGCGATCATCGTATGCGCCGATTTTCTGGATGAGGCGGCCTGGAACAGCGACTATGAGATGCTGGATGAGGTCGGTCTGGGAAAGCAGGTACGGCTGTACGGCGGACTGGGCGGACTGATGCAGACACTGCGTGTCGGGGAATTCATGGCCAAACTGGCGGAGGAGATGCGGGACAGCTGTGGCGATGCTCGCCTGATTCTCTGCGACAGCGGGTTTGGCGGCATGCAGGGCGGCCGGATGGCGGATGCCATGTCCACATTTTACGGCATTCCGACACTGGCGCTTTCGGGCAGCAGTGAGATGACCCGGGAAAAGCTTTCCCTGTATCTGGAGATTCCAAAGGAATCCCTTCAGGTGGTGACGGCCGGACTCAGCGCCTTTCAGTGGGTGACGGAGCTGACCGATCTGCGGAGCGGGGAATCCCTGATTCCGCGCTGCATGAAGGAGATGCAGGAGGACAGCCGCGAGGAGCTGGCTGCCCAGTATATTGATTTTTATGACGCCATTCCGGCAGGGCAGCACTGCATGCAGTATGAACTGCTGGCGGATACGCCGCTTAGCCCCAGACGGACCGTGATCTATTCCGGCGTGGGTGCCGGTGACTACGAGCTCAGGAAGCGGAATCTGGCACTGCTGACGGTTCACGGACCGCTCAGCCCCAAAGGCTCTGCCGCCTGGGGACAGATCCGGACCAGCGGACTGACCAGTGTGCGGCCGGTGGAAATCCTGAATGCGCTCTGGAATCCGGAAAAAACGGCCCGGGTGCCCAATCTCGGGATGCCCTGTGACGGGGCAGTCGGCGGGGTGCCGGCGGGACGGTTTGTGGAAGGGCCGGCGGTGATTGAAAAAGGTCAGGTACGCGGCATTGGAACGCAGCTGCCGGTGGAACTGGAGGATCTGTGTGCACAGATTTCTCTTTGCAACCGGCTGTATGCGGAGGCAGCGGTTTCCGGAAACCGGGATGCGCTCCGCGAGGGCCTTGAAATTGATCCTGCCCTGACCGGGATCGACCTGCTTTATGCCGAGGATGTCCTGGAACGGATGATGGAAAAGCAGAAAGAGGCCCTGCCGCGGTTTTTCTAGGAAAATGCCAATCGATTCCGGGCATGCCCGGAATATGTCATTTGGAGGATCTGCATGTTTTTAACAGATGGATGGACGGATTATGAGGTGCTGGACTGCGGCGGCGGCGAAAAGCTGGAGCGCTGGGGTCAGGTGTGCCTGAGACGGCCGGACCCGCAGGCAATCTGGCCCGCCAGGCGGCCCGAGATCTGGGGGCAGGCGGAGGCGTGGTATCACCGCAGTGAGCGCGGCGGGGGAAACTGGGAATTCATGAAGCCGCTTCCGGAACGCTGGACGCTTCGCTACCGCGATCTGTCGTTTTATGTCCGTCCTACCGGTTTCAAGCATACCGGTCTTTTCCCGGAGCAGGGAGCCAACTGGGACTGGATGGCCGGTCTTATCCGCGGACGAATTGCGGAGGGACGGCCGGTCAGCGTGCTCAATCTGTTCGGGTATACCGGCGGCGCCACGATGGCCTGCGCCCGGGCGGGTGCCACAGTGTGCCATGTGGACGCGGCAAAGGGAATGGTGCAGTGGGCAAAGGAGAACCGGGAACTGTGCGGCATCCCTGAAACCGGGACACGCTGGATTATTGAGGATGCGCGGAAATTTGTGGAACGGGAAATAAGGCGGGGGCATTTCTATGATGGAATCCTGATGGATCCCCCGTCCTATGGCCGCGGACCGGGCGGTGAGGTATGGCGGCTTGAGGATGAGCTGTATCCCTTGGCAGAGGTCTGCTCGCGGGCACTGTCTGAGACGCCGCTGTTTTACCTGATTAACGGGTATACCACCGGCTTTCAGGCCTCCGTTCTGGGAAATATGCTGGACATGACGGCGGTACGGCGGTTTGGCGGACAGGTGACGGCGGATGAACTCTGTCTGCCGGTCACGGCCGGGGGCGTTCTGCCCTGCGGAACCAGCGGCAGGTGGCAGCTGGGATGAGAGAGGAACCGTTGTCGCGCGGCGACAGGTCCGGAGGCCCGGGCATTGGACAGGAGAACAGGAATTTTGCGGCAAAGGTCCGGGTGCTGTATGAGGACAACCATCTCCTGGTGGTCGTGAAACCGCCGAACATGCCGACACAGGCAGATTCGTCCCATGATCCGGACCTGTTCAGTGTCATGAAGGCGTATGTGGCCGAAAAGTATCATAAACCGGGTGCCGTCTACTTGGGGCTGGTTCATCGTCTGGACCGGCCGGTAGGAGGACTGCTGGTCCTGGCCAGGACCAGCAAGGCAGCCGAGCGCCTGTCAAAACAGGTGCAGGCCAAAACCATGAACCGGGAATATCTGGCGGTGGTGCGCGGCAGACCGGAATCCGGGGAACTCTGTGAATGGCTGCTGAAAGATCCGGCCGGGAATACGGTACGGGTCGTTCCGGCGGGAACACCGGGGGCGAAAGAGGCGAGACTGTCGTTTCAGGCCCTCGAAAGCAGGGATGGCTGCACCCTGGTGCGTGTCCGGCTGTATACGGGCAGAAGCCACCAGATCCGGGTTCAGCTGAGTCATGCGGGTTTTCCCATCTGGGGGGATGCCCGGTACGGACAGGGACGGCCCGGGGAACAGATTGCCCTCTGGGGCACGTTTCTGACCCTGACCCATCCGACGCTGAAAGAGGAGATGCACTTTCTGTCGCTGCCGCCGGAGAAAAATGTGCCATGGTCTGCTTTTGCTTCGTATATACATACGATGACTGAACGAAGTGGCAAATTGCCGCCAGAATCTGGAGGAATTTAACCGTTGAAACGTTTATTGCTTATAGGATTGCTGCTGATCTGCATGGCTGCATGCGGTCTTGCGGATTATGAAAAACTGGATCTAGAGGTGGGAGAGGTAACCAACGGCTTTCGCCTGAAGTCAGTGGATGAGCTGGATCTGGTTCATGCCGCTCTGTATATCTTTGAACATGAGGCAACCGGCGCACAGCTTTGCTATGTGTCCAATGATGACACCAACCGCTGCTTCAGCATCGGGTTCCGCACGCCGGTTTATACGGACACGGGAATTCCGCATGTCTTTGAGCACGCCTCCCTCAGCGGATCTGAAAAATATCCGGACCCGAATCTGATCATGTCCATGATGTATGGGACGTATACGACGTATCTGAATGCGTATACGGCCACAACGTATACGGCGTTTCAGGCCTCCTCCCTTTCGGAGGATCAGCTGATCATGGACATGGACGTCATCCTGAACGGCGTCTTCCACCCGCTGCTCGTCAAGGATGAGCGCGTCATGAGGCGGGAGGCATACCGGTATGAACTGGAGGACAGGGACAGCCCGCTGACCCTGGAGGGAGTCGTCTATTCCGAAATGCTGGGTGCCCAGGAGCATGAGCAGATGGCCACCGTTCAGCTGGACCGCCTTCTGTATCCGGGAAGCTGCGTCGGCTCGGTGTCGGGCGGACTGCCGGAGAAGATTCCGGAGATGACCTTTGAGGATCTGTGTCAGTTCCATGAGACCTTTTATACGCCCTCCAATTCGCTGACCGTGCTGTACGGAAAGATGAACATTGAGCGGTATCTGAAGATGTTCAATGAGACGATCTTTGCCGGATTTGAACGGAAAGAGGTGAATCTGGACGAGGAGAGCTACCGCCCGGCAACGGGGGATATTGTTGCCAAATATACCTATCCGGCCAGTGCGGATACGGAGCCGGAGACGGTGATGTACTATGCGGTTCCGGTCGATAACCTGGATGCCTCGGAGGAATATGCGCTGACCCTGGCCCTGAGCATTCTCACCTGGCCGGATCACCTGATGGACCGCCGGATGGCCGAGCAGTTCCCGGATGCCAGCTGGACGGTTGAGACCAGCAGCACCAAAAAAGGGTTCTCCATTCTGTTCTATGCCAAGGGAATCGAGGAGTCCCAGGGCGAGGCGTTCAAGAGCATCTGTGATGAGGTGCTTGAGGATACATACAAGAACGGATTTTTACCGGCGGATGTCCGGGTTTATGCGGATGCGGCCAGATACAACAATGCCCTGATCGGTGAGGGCATTGACGGTCTCAGCATTGCCTCCGGCCTCATTGAGTACTGGGATGAATGGGAAGATCCCCGGGATATCCTCAATACCTATGAGGTGATGACCAACATGACCAAACTGGAAACCGAGGAAATCTGTGACAATGTCTTCCGGAAAGCGTACGAAAACGCCTACGGAAAGGTGCTGCTGATCTCCACCACGGATCCCGGCGGACGGGAACGGGAAGAGGAGGCCATCCGGCTGAAGCTGGAGGAAATGAAAGCGGCCATGACCGAGGAGGAGATCACGGCGCTGATCGATAAGACTGAGGATTTCTATGACTGGATGGTCGTCTCCTCCAACAATTCCATGCTGAAAGAGGTGACGGCGGTCACGCCGCAGAATCTGCCGGAGGAAATCAACCGGGCAGAGGCGTCAATTGAAGAGGACGGCGGCCTGCGGGTGATTTCCTCGGTGCTTGAGGATACGGATTACATCACGAACATGCTGGTGCTGGATGCCTCTGCCGTTCCGATTGAGGCACTCCTTCCCCTTCGGATATTTAATCTCCTTTCCTGCCGCCTCGAAACCGATGAGCGGGACCGCGCGACCATGACACAGGACAGTGAACGGGTGGCCAACAACCTCTGGTTCAGCATGACGACGCAGAAGGACAAGCAGACCGGCGTGTGGCGTCCGGTTTATCAGATCGAGTGGAACACGTTTAAGGATCTGGCCGCCAGTTCTATTGAACTGATCCGTGATGTTGTCGAGGATACCTCCATGCAGGATATTCCCTATATCCGCAGCATGCTCTCCGAGGCGGCTCTGGACCGGCGGAATACGTACAAAAACGGAACGCCGTATTCACTGGCCATTCAGGAGGCAACGAGACAGACGGATGAGGAAACGGCATATGCGCTCCTCTATGGCGGGTATAACCTGACGGCGTATGAGGAAAAACTGGTGGAGATGGATGACGAGGCACTTGCGGCAGAACTGGCCAGGGCCAAGGATGCCCTTCGCTATGTCCTCCACAGCGACAATGCCACCCTGCTGGTGGCGGGGGATCAGGAGGCAATTGACCTCATGCATTCCCTGGTCAAGGATTTCCTTTCTGCCTACGGCCCCATGGGTGAGCCGGTTGATTACCGGGAGGCGATTGCCGGGAATACCGGAAATACCGCTTTCATGCTGGATACGGCGGTTTCCTACAATCTGGAATTCCTGAGCCTGGATCAGCTGGGAATTGAGTACTCGGCTGCCCTGAAAGCCTTTACCAACCTGGCGCTGGACCAGGCACTGCTGCCGGCGCTGCGCTTTGAAAACAGCGTATATTCGGTATTCTTCCAGTCCAATGAGGAAAACATTCTGCTGCTTTCCTATCGAGACCCCAATCTTGGGAAAACCTTTAATGAGATTTTCCCGTCGCTGGGGACGCGACTGAAAGAAAGCCTTGCCAAAATGACACAGGCGGATCTGGATGGCTATATTTCAAGTGCCTATACCAGTGAGGCTATGCCGGATGGCATGATTGCCCGGGCCGGCAAGGCGCTGGCCGGCGCGCTGAACAACCGTGACTACTTTGAGGAAACCCTTGAAAACATGCACAGCCTGAAGGCGCTCAACAAGGAGAAATGCATGGAATTCGCGGACATTCTGGACCGTCTGTACAATGAGGGACTGAAAATGACCGTGACCGGGCCGCAGATCCTGCCGGAGGCGGCGGACCTGTTTGAGCATGTCAATGAAGACTGGATGAAATAAGAACCCGGAAGCAGCCCGCAGGGGCTGCTTCCTTTTTATGGGGGACTGTGCTGATTCCGGTTGTACACACTGATCCCGCGAAAGGGAAGAATTGCCCTGAATGGGATTCGGACAGCATTGACAAAAACAGAGGGAGGAATTAGAATGAGGCCTCAGCAGGAATGGTGTACCCGATTTCAATCGAGGACCTTTAATGGGGACGACAGAGGAGCAGCAGAAAGGTTTTTCTGTGTTGACTTCTGTTAGGTATACCGTTCAGTTCAATGATGAAGCATTTTGAGTAAAAAAAACGATGCGAGGTCAGCAACATGAACGGTAATGGAAAAGAGTATCTGGCGGAACAGTTTCACGAGGCACTCAGAGAGGGCCGGATCCGGGCTTATTTTCAGCCGATTATCCGGTCTCTGACGCAACTGGTGATGGGCCTTGAAACACTTGCCCGGTGGTTTGAGTCGGATGGAAAGATGATTGCGCCGGATGCCTTTATTCCATCCATGGAACAGAGCGGACTGATTTTTGAATTGGATATGGAGATTCTGCGTCAGGCCTGCGCACTGTATGAGGAGCTTTCACAAAGCGGAACCCCGCTGGCGTGTATTTCGGTAAACCTGTCAAGGCATGATTTTGTTCATCCGGATTTGTTTGACCGTGTCTGCTCGACACTTGAGCAGTATGCGGTTCCGCCTCGTGTCATTAAACTCGAGATCACGGAAAGCCTGATGCTGGAGGATACGGAAGCTTTCACGAAAACGTTTAACCGTTTCCGTGCAGCCGGATTCTCCGTCTGGCTGGATGATTTCGGAAGCGGCTATTCTTCTCTGAATGTCCTTCAGAATTACACCTTTGATGTCATTAAATTTGACATGCTGTTTTTGCGGCAGCTGTCTACCCGCGGCAGGGAAATGCTGACATCCCTGATCGGGATGGCCAAGACGCTGGGCATCCATACCCTGACCGAAGGGGTGGAAACAGAGGAGCAGCGGCAGTTCCTTCTGGCGGCAGGCTGCGAGGCGCAGCAGGGATTTTACTACAGCAAACCGCTCTCAAAAGAGGCACTGTTTGATCAGATCGAACATAAACCGGGACTGCTTGAAAAACCGGAGAATGAGGCGTACTGGGATGAGATCGGCCGGCTGAACTTTGTCAATGCCAATCCGCTGAAGGAATATGTGGCAAGGCGGCGGAACGGGCCGAATGAGGATTACCTGATCAGCGCGTATGACAGTTCCATTGCCCTGGTTGAGTGCAGCGAAAAGGAATTCCGTTATGTGTATGCGACGGAAGGGTACAGGGAGCGGCTTCGCGAGCTGGGATTCTCCTCCGTGGAAGGCCTTGAAAACGCGCTGTCCAATCAGCGGAGTCATCAGTTCCAGATGATCCGAAAGCTGGTGCTGGAGGCGCTGCACCGCGGAACGGTGCAGACGGTTGAATATGTGCACGAGGGTGTCTATTACCGGCTCAGTGCCCTGTTTGTGGCAAGGCGTGAGGGCCGGGCCATGATTGTCATGCACCTGAATACCTTTGATTCTGAGCGGGAGGTCCAGGTGGCCAAAGAGATGCTCAATAACAGCTATGCACTCTTTACCACCTATGAGCTTGTCGTCATGTTCTATCTGGATTCCCGAAAGGCGAAACGGATTTATACGGCGAACAATATGCCGGAATATGATCAGGAATCCTCTTTTGAGATAAGCCTGAACAAGTTCTGTGAGGCACAGGTGGAACCGGTGGATCAGGCAAGATACCTTCGCTTCATGAACTTTAACACCATGAAGGAACGAATTGAGCGCAGCCCCAGACTGTTTATTCAGGGGATCTTCCGAATGCATCTGGATAAGCGTGAGAGCAAGTGGTATACGGCGCGCGTGACCCAGATCCCTTCCAAAACGGAAACGGTCTTCATGCTGACCGTCCAGAATGTACAGGGAAATGTGAATGCCATTCTGGATGCGGCCGTTGAGGAACATCCGGAAATGCTGGAAACACCCGGGTTTCTCGGAGGTCAGAGTCCGGCAAAGGAACAAGGCAACCGAATAGACGGAGCGCTCCCTGGATGATCAGGGAGCGTTTTTCATCCGGTCCTGCCGGGCGTCTCCGTTTCCGGAAAAAGAAATGGACGAAGGAAAAATGACGTGATATACTATTTGTCAGGCATTTGCCTTTATGCAGATGCGTATACTGGATTGATTTAAGCGGGAGAGTGTTCATGCAAAACAGCATTTTATTTGGAAAACGAAACCGACCGGGAAAAGGGCTTGCGGGAATATTGCTTTGCCTGTTTCTCCTGTGCATGATGGGGCTGGCTGCGGCAGACCAGCGCAGTGAGGCACTGCTTTCCGTGGCGGTCAGTGAACTTGGGTATCAGGCGACCAAGGGCGGCTATACGAAATACGGGGAATGGGGCGGAAATGCGTACGGCGAGTATTGCTCGGAGTTCATTTCCTGGTGTGTCAATTCAGCAGATGAGCGGTACGGACTCAGCATGCTGGGAACGGACTACCCCCTTCAGACCAGCTGCGACGGCGGTGCTGCCTGGTACAAGGAGCACGGCCGGTACATTACCGTGAACGGCGGTCTTCGCGGCGAGGAGGGACAGTTCTGGACTGCAGACGGCGTGGCGGTCAGCGACCGTCCGTATATTCCCCAGCCCGGAGACCTGGTGTATATTGAGTGGTATGCCTATAACCGTCTGGATCATACCGGAATTGTGGAGTTCCTGACCCGGGACACGGACGGGACGATTCTGATTCATACCATTGAGGGAAACAACAAGGCCCTCGGCGTTTCACCGACCAATGTGGCCCGATATACCTACCGCATCGATGATGACTCGATTCGCGGCTATGGCGTCCTGACGGAGGGCCTGGTGGGACGGCGTCTTGAGAAGGGTGCCTCAGGCGAGGATGTCATCTATTTTCAGAAAAGCCTGATCGCCCTGGGCTATTACAACGGGGAGGCCGCGGGCAAGTACGGAAAGGCGACAGAGAGTGCCTGCCGGGATTTCCAGAAAGCCATGGGCCTGAATACGACGGGTGTGGCGGATCAGGCGACGTGGCAGAAACTCGGCGAGGAGATGCGTGCGCGGGCACAGGAGGCAGAGGAAAAAGCCGCCGCCCGCGCGGAGGCGGAGGCGGCTCAAATGGTGGATACGGCCCTTGACGCCATCCAGAATTCCTGGTTCGGGGATTTCAATCCGCAGGATGAGCAGGCAGCCTGGAGCCGCCTGATGGCCCCGGTGACGGTGCTTGATGTCTCGCCGACAGAAAAAGTGTACCTGTCCACCGGACCCAACGGGAAGCAGAAGACGAATGATGCCCACCGCGGGTATTTCTATGGGACATCGGTGGCGGTTCATGTCCTGGAGGAACAGGATGGCTGGACCAAAATCGAGGCGTATAACGACTGCGATGAACTGGAGCAGGGCTGGGTGCGGGGCCACCGGATAAAAACGGTGACCCCCAATTCCACCTATGGCATCGTGGTGGACAAAATGACACAGCGCCTGTACCTGTATAAGGAAGGGAAGCTGCTGACGACCCTGCTGATTTCGACCGGCACCACCAAAGGGGTCAATGAAGATTTCAATGAGACAGCCTCCGGCGAGTTCTTTCTCTGCTCCTGGACCGGCGGATTCTGGGCAGGAGAACTCTGGTGCAATTATGCCATCCGCTTCAACGGAGGGGATCTCCTCCACCTGGTTCCCTCCATTTTTGTGCCGGATGGAACGGAAAAGGGAAGAGAAGATTTTACCCGGTGTGAAAATGCCCTGGGCTCCAAGGCCAGCCATGGCTGCATCCGGGTGCAGCGGGTGGAAAATGAAGAGGGGTACAGTCACCTCTGGCTGTGGAACAACCTGCGGGGACAGAAAAACGTGAAGATCATCGTGTGGGATGATGACGGACGGAAACTGCCTGTCGTGGCGGCGGAAACGCCCATGTACTATAACCCGAAGGGCGGCGTCAAGTACCATACGACGGCCAGATGCACCAGTGTGAAGAGCACATACCTGCCCCTGACGGGCATTACCTACGGGGATCTGGCCCGCTATCCCTATACCGAACTGACTCCCTGCGGCGTCTGCGGCGCACCGGAACGGCCGGAACGCGTTCAGGCCTGGAACCAGGCCATTGACGCGGCCAGAGCACAGCTGGGAATTCAGGAGGGCAGTGCGAATCCTTTTGACGCGGGGGCTCTTTCACCGGCACCGACCCAGGAGAGCACCGTGACAGAGGCGGCACTGTATCCGGCGGATCCGGTGCAAATGCCCGCGCCGGAGGCGGCCCAGGCATGGACCGGACAGGAAAATGCGGAAGCGTCCAATCTGATTCCGGCGGATCAGGCCATTCTCAGGCAGACGCCGTCGGATCAGATCGGATTTGAGGAAAACATGGAGACACAGAATTCCCTGTCGGGAAATCTGTTTGGACTGGATCAGAGCCAGCTCAAACAGGCTCCGCTGAATCAGCTGGACGGCATGGCAGGACAGTAACGAAAAGAACCGGTTTTGGCCGGGTGGAATGGAGATGATCCGGATGATCACAGAAGGGAGGCGGCTGCGCTTGGATGCGTTAAACCGTGCATTTGAAAAAGCCTTTTCCCATACGGCCTCCAGGGAAACACTGCTGGATCTGCTTGGCTGCATGGGGGAGGAACTGGGCTGTGACCGAATCAGTATCTTTGAACTGAATATGGATAATACCTGTGATAATACCTATGAATGGTGCAGCCCGGGGAAAACCCATGTGCGGGAACTGATGCAGTCCATTCCGCTGAGTCTGTTTGATGACTGGATGGACCTGATGCTCGGGAATGAGTATATCTGCATCCGGGATCTTGAGAGTGTCCGGGTCAATGAGCCGGATGTCTATGCACTCCTTCATGCCCAGCGGGTGAACGCGGTGATCGCGTCACGCCTGGCTTTTCACGGCAGGAACATCGGCTTTTTTATCCTAGAAAATCCGGATGAGGAGGTTCTGGGAGATGCCGAAACCGTGATTCCGGGGATGCGGTACATCCTCTCTTCTCTGGTGTACAGTGACCATCTTCTGCGGAAGCTGGAGAGAAACAATTATCTCGACCATCTCACCAATACAGGAAACAGGACCGGTCTGCAGCAGGCCTTCAATGAACTGAACCCCGGACAGCCTCTGGGCCTGATCTTCTGCGAGGTTCTGGGCTGGAAACAGGGGGACCACCGGCTGACGGAGATTCAGGAGGAACAGGCCCTGATCCGGATGGGCGAAATCCTTTCGGGCCTCTTTGATGAGGCGCATATGTTCCGGATTGCTCCGGATGAGTTCCTTGCCCTGATGCCGGATACGGACCGGGAATCGGTGGAGTTCCAGGTGCATACGCTCCGGCATCTGCTGGATGAGCATGATGTGCTGGCGGCCCTGGGCTGGATTTACGCGGAGCAGGCTGGGTGTGACCATGATCTGCTTGTCCGACAGGCACACCTCATGGCGCACAACGAAATCCGAGCCATGACCCAGGGCAAAAAGCAGGAAGAGCATGCGGAGGAGGGCGAGAACCTTGCCCATATACCGCTTTACCGGGCGGACGAGTTTTTCCGTCAGGCGCCGAAGCATTTCAGCGATTTCTATGATGAGGAACTGCTGACCGTTGTCGTTGACATCAACTATTTCAAACTGTACAACGACATCTTCGGACGCAAAGCCGGCGATCTCCTGCTTGAGGAAATGGCGGACAACCTGCGCCGGTTTGCCGAGGAGCGGATGGGGATTGCCGGGTATCTGGGCGGGGACAACTTTATTGCGGTATTTCCCACGAGGGAGACAAACGAGGAAAAGCTTGGCAGACTCCTTGAGGAGATGGCAAGGAAACTCCACTGTCCGGACGGTTTTCCGCCAGTCCTGGGGGCCTACCTGTCCAGGGACCGGCAGGAAACGCTGGTGGCCATGTATGATCATGCCCTGACGGCCCTGCAGGACATCAAGGGCAGTTATGTGGAGTGCTACCGCTTCTATGACGCGGAGCATTACCGCCGGGAACGGGAATCCAAGGTCCTGATGCTGGAGGCCAAAAAGGGCATTGCCGACGGGGAGTTTATGTTCTACCTGCAGCCGCAGGTGGATGAGAAGGACGGGAAAATCGTCGGCGCCGAGGCACTCAGCCGCTGGATGCACAAGGGGCAGCTGGTTTCCCCGGCCCAGTACATTCCGGTCCTTGAAAAGAGCGGGTACATCTTTGCTATGGACTGCTATATCTGGGAGAGCGTGTGCCGCTGGCTGAAAAGCCTCAAGGACCGCGGGATCCGGCCGCTTCCGGTGTCCGTGAATGTGAGCCGGGTGGACTTTTACTTTGAGGACATTGCGGAACATATCATTGACCTGACGCGCAAATACGAAATTGAGCCCTCTCTCCTTGGCATTGAGATCACGGAGAGCGCGTTTACGGACAATACCGACACCATCGTAGAGGCGGTCCGGAAACTTCACGAGGCCGGGTTCAAGGTGCTGATGGATGACTTTGGTTCCGGCTCCTCCAGTCTCAGCATGCTGCATACCGTTCATTTGGATGTGCTGAAGACGGATATCCGTTTTATGAGCAGTGATCTGAGCAACAGCCGTTCCTACTCCATTGTGGGCAGCGTTGTCTCCATGGCGCACATGATTGGCATGATCGTGGTGACGGAAGGGGTTGAAACGGAGCAGCAGCGGCAGAATCTGGTGGCCATGGGCGGAAACTTTGCCCAGGGGTATTATTTCTACCGGCCGATTCCCGTGGAGGAGTTCGAGCAGCTCCTGCAGGACCCCAGCAAGATCGGCGATGCGTTTATTCACGGGATGCATGTGGGGGAAAATCACCTGAGGTTCCGGGATATGATCGGCAGGGGAATGCTGAGCGAAACGCTGCTGGACAACATTATCGGCGCATCCGCGGTCTACCGCCTTGAACAGGGAGAGCTGTCCCTGGTCCAGTATAATGAACAGTACAGGACACTGAGCGGGGTTGACCTGGCCGGTCCGCCCGCCGCTCCAGCTGACCGGATTCTGGGGGAGAACACGGACATGCTCCTGCAGCTGTTTTCCCTGGCCAATCGCAATCCCTTTGAAGGGGTGATGGGCAGCATCCGTGTTCCGTGGAATGACGGACAGCGGCGAATGACCATTCGGGTGTTTTTACTGTATACCGGGGAGAATTACCGTCTGTATTTCCTGTCGGCACAGGACGAGGTGAATACGGAGCCGCTGACCCTGAATCAGGGAGCGGACAATTGACAAGTGGCCCTGTCGCCGGACAGGGCCACTTGTCATCTGCCTGCTTTTTGCCGGCATTTTGGCACCCGGCGCAGGTCCTGGGGATGTCCGGATAGTGCGTTGACGGGAAGTGCCCGGCGTGATACAATACAGACCAAGTGAATAGTGCAAAACAGGTGTCCGGGTGCGTCAAGCAGCCCGGGTGAAAAGGGAATCCGGTGAGAAACCGGAGCAACAGCCATTACTGTGTTGGATGATTCGGCCGGGGCCATTGAGCAGATGCTTGAGAAGGCGGCCGAAGGGGGCAATGTCCACATCCTCAGCCAGGAGACCTGCCTGATTTGCAGCGGGCATGGATTTCTTGGGCAGAGAAGAAGGAAGGCCGTCAGATGCTGTCGCAGTATGCGAGGCTTTTTGCGCGTATCCTCATTCCTGACGGAATGGGGTTTTTTGCATTCGGGCAGAGCGGGTCTGTCTGTTCCGGTCCGGGAAATTCCGATTCACTGAAAAAGAATGACTGGAGGAAAGTGGAATGTACAGATTTTTGTCTCTGGCAGTGGCCGTGCTGCTGCTTTGCCCCATTGTGAGTGCTTTTGCCGAAACAGATGATCAGGCGGCCGCGGATGCGGTGGCGGCCATGATCGATGCCATCTATGTACAGAAATGGACAGACAGGACCGATGCGGAAATTGAGGCAGCCAGAACCGGCTGGGAGAAACTGACAGAGGCGCAGCGGGACCTGGTGAGCGGTGAGTATGCGGATCCGGATTACTTTGGCCTTGATACCGGGGATGCGGCACTGGATGATCCGCTGAACGGGGATGAAATCGGTGAGCGCGAACTGCTGGTGGTCAGCTTCGGCACCTCGTACAATGCCAGCCGGGTCGAGGATATCGGTGCCATTGAGAAAGCCCTGCAGAAAGCGTTCCCTGAGATGAGTGTCCGCCGGGCCTTTACCTCCCAGATTATTATCAATCATGTTCAGGCAAGGGACGGGGAGAGGATTGACAACGTGGCGCAGGCGCTGGACCGGGCCGTTTCAAATGGCGTTAAAAGGCTGGTCATTCAGCCGACGCTGCTGATGCACGGAGCGGAATACGATGAACTCTGCGAAACTGTCGCCGCCTATGCGGATAAATTTGAGTCCGTTGCCGTGGCAGAGCCCCTCCTGGGGAAAGTGGGCCGTGACGCCAGCGCGGTCAATGAGGACAAGCAGACCGTGGCGAAAGCCGTTGTGGCGGATGCGGTGGCAGATGCCGGATACGGAAGCCTTGAGGAGGCAGCCGGTGAGGGTGTCGCCTTTGTCCTGATGGGCCATGGCACATCCCACACGGCAAAGGTCAGCTACAGCCAGATGCAGGAACAGATGAAGAACCTGAAATATGAAAACGTGTTCATCGGAACGGTGGAAGGGGAGCCGGAGGAGACGGCCTGTGAGAACGTCATTGAAGCGGTCAAGGCGGCCGGATACAAAAAAGTCGTGCTGCGTCCCCTGATGGTTGTGGCAGGCGATCATGCGCACAATGACATGGCCGGTGAGGATGAGGACAGCTGGGTGAACCTGTTCCGGGCAGCCGGTGCCTTTGATCAGGTGGAGTGCCAGATTGCGGGCCTCGGGAGCATCCCGGCGATTCAGGACCTGTATATCGAGCATGCGAAAGAGGCCATGAAATAACGGGCCGGATTATATTGCATCCCCAGGACGGCAGGAAAAAATGAAAAAGTCCCGGGCTAACGTCCCGGCTGCGGTTTTTGAAAGGGAAAGGTGAAATAATGTGAAACGAATGGTCTTTCTTCTGCTGGCAATCGCGCTGCTTTTTACCTGCAGTGCCCTGGCGGAAACGGATCGTTTGCCGGATGGAACCTATTCGGCGGTGTTCAAAACAGATTCCGGAATGTTCCGCGTCAGTGAGGCACTGGGAAACCGGGGCGTTCTGACCGTGAAAGACGGACAGATGATGATTCATGTCTCACTGAATTCGAAAAAGATCCTGAATCTGTTTCCGGGAACGGCGGAGGAGGCAAAAAAGGAAGGTGCTGCCCTGCTGATGCCCACCGAGGATGAGGTTACGTACGAGGATGGCTATACAGAGACGGTGTACGGCTTTGATGTTCCCGTGCCGTTTCTGAACCTCGAGTTTGATCTGGCCCTGATCGGGACGAAGGGGAAATGGTATGACCATAAAGTCTCCGTGAGTGAGCCTCTGCCACTGGATGAAAGCAAATGAAAAGACATCTGATTATTCTGCTCCTGCTGTTCACGGCGCTGTTTGCTGCGGGGGAGTCGGAGACGCCGGACACGTTTATTGTCCGGGGCGGTTCCGGACGCGTCACGCTGACCTGTCCGGACTACCGGATGGAGGACGGAGCGGCATTTGCGCGTATTTGCTTTGACAGCCCCAACTATACCCGCATTCTTGTCAACGGGACGGAATATGCGACGCAGCAGGAAGGGAAAATTTCCTCTGCGGAAATTCCTGTTCCGCTTAACCGGTCCTTTGATATCCAGGCAACAACAACGGCCATGAGTCAGCCCCACGATATCACATACACCCTGTATATCGGGGTGGATGCACTGTCAGACGGGACTTTGCCGGGCCTTCGGAAACGGTCTGTTACCGTTCCCCGATATGCAAAGGAATTTGCGGTAGATGAGTATGAGGACGGCTATGCCCTGATCCGGATCACGGAGGGACAGCGCTTTCTGGTGGTCCCGGAGGGGAAACCCATTCCGGAAGGGCTGCATCCGGACATCCGGGTGCTGCAGCTGCCCCTGCAGAAAGTCTATCTGGCGGCTACCTCAGTGATGTCGCTGGTCAGTGCCGTTCACGCCCTCGATAGGATTGCCTTTTCCAGCATCCGGGCGGAGGAATGGGAGATCCCTGCCGCCCGAATGGCCATGGAACAGGGGCAGATCCGCTTTGCCGGGAAGTATGATACACCGGACTATGAACTCCTGGTCCGGGAGGGGTGTGATCTGGCCATTGAATCGACCATGATCGGTCATTCGCCGAAAATCATGGAAATG
Source organism: Christensenella sp. UBA4263 (assembly GCA_002395225.1). Lineage (GTDB taxonomy): Bacteria > Bacillota > Clostridia > Christensenellales > Aristaeellaceae > Ventricola. The sequence goes on along the minus strand of DGWH01000034.1, from coordinate 30,035 downwards.
CTGGAACTGCTGGGAATCCCGGTATGGGTGGACCGCTCCAGTTATGAGTCACATCCGCTGGGCCGGACGGAGTGGATACGGCTGTACGGCATTCTCTTTGGGAAAAGGGAGGAGGCAGACCGGTTCTTTGAGGAACAGGCGAGCCGGATTCAGGAACTGCCGGACCCCTCCGGGAACCGGGGAACCGTTGCCTTTTTCTATCTGAATGCCAATGGTGCCGTGGTGGTCCGAAATCCATCCGATTATATTCCGGAGATGATCCGGATGGCTGGCGGCAGTTATGTGCCCGAAGCCGTGGCTCCCGGGATGACGGCGGCCTCGGTCAATATCAGCATGGAAAATTTCTATGCTGAGGCCTGTGAGGCGGACTATCTTATCTATAATGCCGCCATCGACCAGCCGCTCAGGTCGGTGTCTGACCTGATTTCAAGGAATCCGCTGTTTGCCTCGTTTAAAGCGGTTCAGAACGGGCACGTATACTGCGCCCAGCGGCGGATGTATCAGGCCACGGATACGGTGTCGGATTTTATTCTGGACGTCCGGCATATGTTTGAGGGCAGTGAGGAAATGACGTTCCTCACGCCTGTACGGTGAGGAAACATGGGAAAAGTGGTTGCAGTGGGGCTTGGCCCCGGAGATCCTTCTCAGATGACTGCCGCGGCTGACCGGGCGCTCCGCACGGCAGAGGTCATTGCGGGATACAGCGGCTATGTGGACCAGATCCGCGGGCGGTATCCGGGCAAGGAAATCCTTGAGACGCCCATGCGGGGCGAGACGGAGCGCTGCCGCCTGGCCCTTGAGGCGGCCCGGTCAGGGAAAAGCGTGGCCGTGATCTGCAGCGGGGATGCCGGTATCTACGGGATGGCAGGGCTGCTGATTGAAATGGCCGGGGATACGGAAATCGAGGTGGTCCCGGGGGTAACGGCGGCGATCAGCGGGGCGGCGCTCCTGGGCGCACCCCTCGGCCATGATTTTGCGGTCATCAGCCTGTCTGACCTCCTGACGCCTTGGGAGAAAATTGAAAAGCGTCTGGAACTGGCGGCAGAAGCGGACCTGTGTATAGCCCTGTATAATCCGGGCAGCCGGAAACGAAAGGATTATCTGCAGCGCGCCTGCCGGATTCTCCTGCGTCACGCGGCGCCGGAAACCGTCTGCGGCATTACACGAAATATCGGAAGAGACGGGGAAAGTGCGGCGGTGATGTCCCTGCGCGAACTTGAACAGGAACCGGCGGATATGTTTATGACGGTCTTTGTCGGGAACAGTCAGACCAGGCGAATCGGGGACAGGATGGTAACCCCCAGAGGCTATCACCTGGGCGGACAGGAGCAATAACGAGAAGGGGACGGGTACAGGCCTGTCCCCTTCTCCGGGTTATGCCTGAGCAGTGTGGTGCGTGCCTGCCGCCGCGCGGCAGGGCCAAGATGCGGTGTACCGGGTCAAAAGAAAAAGATCGACTTCTTTTGGCAGAATGTGATATAATTCCCATCTGCTGGGAACGAGTTCCCAAATCTATTTCAGTGTCTGAACGATGAACGCCGGAGTGAATTCGGATTCAGCCCTCCGGGGAAGACCACAGAAAATGCAGGCCCTGGTCTCGCCGGGAACTGCGGTCATGGGAAACCGGATGCAGATCCTGATGGACGGACGTAATCTGGTCTTGCGGCGGTTTTGAAAAGCGGCATGACAGACAGTGGGATAAGGAAAGGAGTTAATATGAGATTAAAACGTACAGTCCTCTGGCTGATGCTTGCGCTCCTGGTGCTGGTTTTGGCAGCAGGTGTCAGTGAAGGGGAACGCAGGCTGGGATTCCGGTTTGCAGATGCCGCGGAAGCGGCAGAGCTTCTGCTGGCGAACCGGGACTATTATGAGAACCTGAACCAGATGGATCTGGATTACCGGATGCAGAAAAAGGGTGCTACGCTGGCAGAACTTGAGGCACATGCGGCCAGGCAGACGCGCGACTATACGCCGGAGGAGAAAGAGACGCTGACCGGGATCATGGCAGACATTGAGCAGCGCTGCAAAAAAGCAGGGTATAAATTGCCTGCCATCAACAACATTGTTTTTGCCAAAACGACCATGGAAGAGGAATGCGGGGCGATGGGATATACCCATGGAACGCAGATCTATCTGAATGGAAAGTTCTTTGACTTGGATACGGTTCAACAGGCTGAAATCGTCGCACACGAGATTTTTCATTGCCTGACCAGAAATCATCCGGATTTCCGGAAGGAAATGTATGAGATTCTGGGCTTTACGGTGGTGGAAAAGGACTTTGATTTTGGTCCACAGGTACGCAGTGCGATGATCAGCAATCCGGACGTGGAACGCCATAATTCGTATGCCGCCTTCAATATCGGCGGAAAGATGATGAACTGTGCAGTGGTCTTTACGACCAAAAAGCCGTTTGAAAAACCGGGCGATACGTTCTTCGCCGAAATGATGGTCGGACTGGTGCCGATAGATGATCTTTCCTTCATGTATGATTCAAAGGAAGCCACGAACTTCTTTGAGGTTTTCGGCAGGAATACGGATTATGTCATCGATCCGGAGGAAACGCTGGCAGATAATTTCGCGTATACTATCGTCTATGGTCTTGATGGAAAGGATTATCCGTCGCCGGAGATTATTCGCGCCATTGATGCGCTGCTGCGGAAGTAAATTTTCCGCCCGGAAACGGAATAGCCATTTCACCTGACAGTGGAAACGCTGGAAACAGATTGTTCAGAAAGGTGTTTGATTATGAAAAAGGAAATTCTCTTACTTTTGACCGTTCTTTTTACAGTCCTTATGCTGATGACCGCATCGGCCGAAACGGATGTTTCGGACCTGAAAATTGCTGCCCCGAGCGGAGCGCCTGCGTTGGCTCTGGCCACGCTGGCACAGGAAAACCCTGATCAGTATACCTTTGTGGCCGCGGATACGATTGCGGCGGAATTTGCCAATGCTACGGCGGATTTCATCATTGCGCCCCTGAATGCAGGTGCCAAACTGTACAAGGCTGGAAAATCCACGTACAAACTGGGTGCGGTGGTTTCCTGGGGAAACCTGTTCTTTGCCTCTCAGAAAGAGGGATTCAAACTGGAGGACATGAACGGAGCGGATATTACGCTGTTTGGTGAGAACACCATCAATGCCTCAGTTGTCCTCTATGCGCTGGAGAAGAATGACATCAAGCCGGCCAGCGTGCAGTATCTGGCAAGTGCGGCCAATACCCAGCAGCTGCTGCTCTCGGATGCAGAGGCGATAGTCGTGACAGCGGAGCCTGCACTGACGGCGGCTTCCATGAAAAACGATCACATTACCGGTTATCCGGTAAACGAGCTGTTCAAAGCTGCTTCCGGCTTTGATGGCTATACACAGGCAGCACTGTTTATCAAGGCGGAGACCATTGCCGCTCAGCCGGAAAAGGTGAATGCGTACCTGAAAATGGTGGAGGAGTCCTGCCAGAAGTGCACGACGGATGTGGACGCGGTCGCACAGGCGGCAGTGGCCCTTGAGATCCTGCCCAATGCCAAAGTGGCTGCTCAGGCAATCCCGAACTGTGCGATCCGCTATCTGGCGGCGCCTGAGGCCAGGGAACAGGTTGAGACGACCGCCAATGTGGATCTCAGTCAGTTTGGCGGAGCGGTGCCTGCCGATGATTTCTACTATGAAGCCAAGTAAGGGACTCAGAGAAGCAATTGTTTTCTGCTCGGGAATCATTCTGCTCGGCTGCCTGATTCAGGCAGCCGGGTGGATTCGCGGTGACCGTCTGGTTTTTCCGGACGTCATCGAAATTCTCCGGGCTTTCTTTCGTTTACTGGGAAAGCAGCAGACGTACGTGAAAATCGGGGTGACGCTTGCGCATCTGCTGGAGGTGATGGCGGTATCGGCCTTTTTCGGCATTGCCATTGGCCTGGCGGAGGGCCTGAGCGACACGGTGCGCACCCTGCTGAAGCCGGCCATGATTCTGCTTCGTTCCATCCCCATGATTGTTATGGTCGTCATCATCATGGTTCTGACAAAGTATGACCGGGTGCCCCTGATTGCCTCCTCTCTGTTTGTGATTCCCATCATCAGCGAGGCGGCCAGTGAGGGCTGCCGCAGCATTGAACCGGAACTGATTGACGTGTATCGTCTGAACAGCGGATTTAATCTGCGTGTTCTCCGGGATGTCTATCTTCCCCTGATTGCCGGTTATCTGCGGCAGGCATACGCCAATGCGGTGGGGATGGGCCTCAAGCTGGTGGTGACCACGGAATATCTGGTTCAGACCAAAAACTCGCTGGGCAAGGCGGTATACAGCAGCAGCTACTTCAATGAATATCAGGACATTTACGCCTATGCCCTGATCATGATCCTGCTGGTCCTTCTGGTGGGCACATTGCCGGCGATACTGGCAAGGATAAGGGAACAACTGTCCGGCACGGGGCGTGCTTTGGCAGAATCTGAATCGACGACGTGAACTATTGAAGTGAGAGGAAAGAGAATGCTGTCCGTTTTCTTTGGCGAACTGTCTGAGGTGATCACCAATCCGGCCAGATACTTTAAAGACACATACACGGATGACTGGATTACGGATGATTTGTCTAAAGAGATGATTCGGGATGTTGACAGGTCTGAGGTGATAGGTCCCAGGGGGATTGACAGTCCGGTGTTTGGAGGAATCTCACCCAGAGAACTTTCGGGAGGGGTGAAGACCCTGACTGCGATCTACAAGAAGCCGGAAAGGATCTTTATCGACTCGGCATGCGGCGATAACTGTGTGAAATGGCTGCTGGTATCTGCCTATTAGCCGCAGCGAAGTTTACGGCATCCGGAGAGCCGGCTGGGATGCGCAGCGGCTGCAGACCGTTCATGAGTTCTTTCACATCGACTGAATGAGCCGATTAGACCGAACAGACAGACGGCGGAGAATGATCATTCATGCTCGGCGGCGGAATACGCATTCGGAAGATGCCTCTGGAGGTTTTCATGGAAGGTATGGTATAATTGGCATGTACGGGAGATCCATCTGAATCGAACGTGGCAGGAAACAATTGACAGGGAGTCCTGGAGAAACGTTCAGAAATGCGTTTTTCCGGGATTTTTTAAATCAGGCAATGAACCGTAAATGAAGAGGGAGCAAGCATGAGTGAGCGTCAGGAACAGCAGAGTTACATTTTATATACACAGATTGTTCAGCGGAAAGTGCCCGGGTATGTCCAGATCATTCGTTTTGCGCTGTACGTCTGTGTCATTTTGTTTACCATCATCGGGACAATGGCAGGACCGCTTTGGGGAATGCTGGCCATTTCGACGCTTCTTTTCGCCTGGTATGTCATCGGTTCGGCCCGGGTAACCTACCGCTACCAGCTGGAAGGGACGACGATTCATGTGACGAGGATCAGCGGGTTCAAGGGACGGCCGCACACGGAACAGTTTGCGGAACTGGAACTGAAGAACCTTGAGCTGATGGCCCCGGAGGATTCCCACGAACTGGATGCCCTTGAGGCGGAAACGGCACAGGCGGTGCCGAAACGGATTGTGTATGATGTTTCGGCTCACGATCCCTCCGATGTGTGTGATGTGATGTTTCTGAAGGGGACGGGGGAGGAGGCCGGCAGATGGCTGAAAGTCTATTTCCAGCCGTCGCCGGAAATGAAGAACTGGATCCGGCGGCTGCGCCCGGGGAAAATGGTGGGGTATCCGGCAGATGATCAGACAGACCTTTGATCAGTTTGGAAAAATGGACACGGGTGAGGAGAAGCCGGTCCGCAAGTGGGATCTGAATACGGGAATGCCCATTGTCGGACTGCGGGATGAGGAATGCCGGCCGCCGTGGACAAGAGACCAGCCTCATACCCACAACTGCTATGAAATCGGCTTTTGCCTCACCGGAGCCGGACAGGTTCAGATTGGCGAGCGGATTTATCCGTTCAGCCGCTCAACGGTGATTGCCGTTCCCCCGGGGCTTCGGCACTGCCAGATCAATGACGGCAGTGAAGGGATCCGCTGGCGGTATCTTCTGTTCAACGGGGAGTCCCTGCTGGAGGAAACCCCGGAGCGCCTTCGGGAGGATCTGAGGGGAACACTGGGGAAAATGGACAGCGGAATTTACTGCCCCTCGGAGCTTTGTGATGTCCACCTGGCGGATCAGATGGACCGTCTGTTCCGGCTGTATCATGCAGAGCGGCATCTGGATGGAATGGAAGCGGATGTGCTTCTGCGTCAGATCATTTTTTCGGTTTCCCGGGCAGAGGATTACAAGGCGCAGCTGCCTCGGACCGATCTGGAACTGATCGGCGCGACGGCCGTTCAGCCGGCACTCAAACGAATTGCCGGGGATTATCAGAATGAAATCCGGATTGCGGAGCTGGCAGAGGCTTGCCGGATGAGCGAGAGCTACTTCAGACGCGTGTTCACGGAAACGATGCAGATGAGCCCGGCGGAGTATATCAACCGTTTCCGGATCAACCGCGCCATCTATCTGCTCCGGACAACGGATGAGCCCATATTTGCCGTGGCGGAGCAGTCGGGCTTTTTTTCCATTGCCACTTTTAACCGGAACTTCAGGCGCTTTACCGGCATGAGCGCCCAGACCTGGCGGGAAACGGACAGCGCAAACCGAAAATGATCATTTATCGCAAACGGAACGTCCTCAAAACGGATAGAAAACCACGGCGGCTTTTAAGCGGTCTATTCGGCTGAAAACCTGGATTTAAAACGTTATAGCCTGTTTTTACAACAGGCTTTTGTTTGTTTTTCACAAAAAACCGGAAAGGAAGCCGTACTGAAAATGAGCGTTACAGGGTTGAAAATGAGCATAAAAAAAGCGGCGGGTTTGTTATAATTCCATATGTCTGCCGGAATTTGAAAATATCCGGTAAAGAAAAAATATCAGGAGGTATTTTGTATGAAGAAGCTGCTGGCTCTGGTTATGGCACTGACCATGATCATGACAATGGCTGCCGCTCTGGCAACGACCGACGACGGCAAGCTGACCATCTGGACCTGGGACCCGACCTTTAACATTGCTGCGATGAACATCGCAAAGGAAATGTATCAGAAGGATCATCCGGACGTTGAGATCGAGATTCAGGAAGTTCTTTCCGAGGATATCGAGACCAACGTCACCATCGCTGCCTCCTCCGGCGATCTCTCCACCCTGCCGGACATTCTGCTGGTTCAGGACAACTCCTTCCAGAAGTTTGCCACCAACTATCCCGAGGTTTACATGGACATCACCGATGCCTATAACTTCGACGGATTCGGCGAGGCCAAGGTTGCCTATTCCGTGCTCGACGGACGTCACTATGGCATTCCGTTCGATGCCGGCACGGTCGTTGGCGCTTATCGGACCGACTATCTGGAGAAAGCCGGATACACCATCGCTGATCTGAAGGACATCACCTGGGACAAGCTGATTGAGATCGGCAAAGTCGTCAAGGAAAAGACCGGCCTGCCGATGTTCTCCGGCCAGGCGGGCTCCGTTGACTCCATCATGATCATGATGCAGTCCTGCGGCGAGTCCCTGTTCAACGAGGACGGCTCTGTCAACCTCAAGAACAACGAGACCCTGAAGAAGATCATTGACGTCTACAGCACCATGGTCAAGGAAGGCATCTACCTTGAGGTGAACAGCTGGGATGAGTACATCGGAACGCTGTCCAACGGTTCTGTCGTCGGCACCTTCCAGGGCTGCTGGATTCTGTCCACCATCATGTCTCTGGCTGACCAGAAGGGCAAGTGGGACATCACCAACATGCCGGCCATGAGCAATGTTGAGGGTGCAACCAACTACTCCAACAACGGCGGATCTTCCTGGGCCATCATCAATGGCAAGGATACGGACCTGGCTCTTGATTTCATGCAGCTGTATCGCAACGTTGATTTCTACAACGCCATTCTCCCGACCACCTCTGCCATCGCGACCTTTGCACCTGCCAAGGAAGCTCCGGCTTACACCGCTCCCAACGAGTTCTTCAACGGAACCCCGATCTTCGCGACCATCGTAGAATACACCGGACATGTTCCGTCCAATATCACCGGTGCTTACTACTATGATGCCCGCAACGCGGTCTCCACGGCGATCACCAATGCCCTGAACGGTGCTGATATCGACGCCGAACTGGCCAATGCAGAGGATACCGTAAACTTCGCAATGGGCTTCTGATTCTTTTCTGAGTTCAATAAGTACTGCCGTTTAGGTAAAATCTAAACGGCAGTGCTCATTTCAGGGAGAGTTTGTGGGAAAACCGTCTGAATCCGTGCTGTTTCAGCGGAATCGGACGGAATGTGACAATGCAATTTCAGAGGAGTGATCCTATGACCAATACCGCAGGTCAGCCCAGGAAGCGGCTGACAATGCATCAGCGGCAGAATCTTGTGGGCTGGCTTTTTCTGCTGCCGGCAACGATTCTGATCATCTGGCTGAGCTTCTATCCCATGTTCCGGGCACTGCTGATTTCCCTGATGAAAGGAAAACCGACGGCCCTGACATTCTCGGATCCGCTGTTCCGCAACTATCAGCGAATGATGCAGGATAAGGTCTTTATTCAGTCGCTGATCAACACGTTTACGTACCTGATCATTCAGGTTCCCATCATGCTGGTGCTTGCCATGATCTTTGCCTCCCTTCTGAACCGGCATGACCTCAAGTTCAAGGGGCTGTTCCGCACCTGCATTTTCCTGCCGTGCGCAACGGCTCTGGTTTCCTACTCCATCATTTTCCGGACGCTGTTCGCCTATGACGGAATGATCAATGCCATGCTCATGAATATGCACATCCTGAAGGAGCCGGTAAACTGGCTGAACAGCCCGAATACGGCCAAGGCGGTTATTATTATCGCCCTGATCTGGCGCTGGACGGGATATAACATGGTGTTCTATCTGGCGGCCATGCAGTCCATCGACTACTCGGTGTATGAGTCGGCCAGAATCGACGGCGCCAGTGCGACCACGCAGCTGTTCCGGATCACCATTCCGCTGCTCAAGCCGATCATCCTGGTGACGGCCATTATGTCCACCAACGGTACCCTCCAGCTGTACGATGAATCGGTCAACCTGACGCAGGGCGGGCCGGCCAATGCGACCATTACCATGTCGCATTACATCTACAATACAACCTTTATTTCCAATCCGAACTTCGGTTACGCGGCCGCCATGTCCTTTGTCGTCCTGATTCTGGTGGCCATTCTCTCCGTGATTCAGATGAAAGTGGGTGACAAACGATGAGAGAAGGTGCCTTTAAAAAGTATTTCAAGCGCACCATGACCTATCTGTTTCTCATCGTGGTATCATTTCTGTCGGTTTTTCCGATCTACTGGTGCTTTGTTTCCGCATCGAATACCACTGCTGAGATTCTGGGCGGCAAACTCCTGCCCGGCAGCCATCTGCAGGAGAACCTGACCAATCTGTTCGCCCAGGCAGATGTTCTGACCGCCTTTAAGAACTCAACCGTCAACACACTGGTGGTGCTGGTTCTTTCTCTGACGGTCTGTTCCATTGCCGGATACGGCTTTGAGGTTTACCACGATAAGGCCAAGGACCGCGTCATGGGCCTGCTGATGCTCTCCATGATGGTTCCGTTTGTGGCCATCCTCGTTCCGATGTTTCAGCTGTTTTCCAATCTCGGTCTCATGAACAAGACGATGGGTTTTGTGCTCCCCAGCATTTCCACCCCGTTCCTGATCATGCTGTTCCGTAACAATGCCCGGACATTCCCCAAGGAAATCATTGAGGCGGCCCGTATGGACGGCGTCGGCGAACTCAAGATCTTCCTGACCATGTTTGTGCCTACCATGCGTCCGACGTATGCGGCTGCGGCGACGATTACCTTCATGAATACCTGGAATGCCTACCTCTGGCCGCGCGTCATCTTCAAGCAGAATTCAGCCATCACCATGCCGATGCTGGTTTCCAACCTCATGGGCGGATACGTCATCGACTATGGCGTCGTCATGGCTGGTGTTACCATCTGCACACTGCCGACCGTTATTATCTTCTTCATTCTGCAGAAGAGCTTTACGGAGGCCATTGCCGGCTCGGTCAAGTAATGGAGGAACACGATGGCATTTGATGCATCCAAAATCAAGGATCCCGGTTACTTTGCCGAAAACCGCGTAAAGGCGCATTCGGATCATATCTGTTATGCCAGTCAGGATGAACTGGCCTGCGGCGTGAGCAGCCTGCGCTGTTCCCTGAACGGCCCGTGGAAGATTCATGTCGCGCAGAATGAGCAGCAGGTGATTCCCGGATTTGAATCCGCCGAATATGACTGTCATCCCTGGGCGGATATTCCCGTTCCGGCCCATATTCAGATGGAAGGGTACGGCGTTCCGCAGTACTGCAACGTGCAGTATCCCTGGGACGGCGCGGAAGAGGTTGAAATCGGACAGTTGCCCAAAAACTTCAATCCGGTGGCCTGCTATGTCCGTTACTTCTATCTCCCTGATTCCATGCAGGGAAAGCGGGTCTTCGTTTCCTTTCAGGGCGCAGAGAGCTGCCTGGCGCTCTGGCTGAACGGGAAATACATCGGCTATTCCTCGGATTCCTTTACTCCGCATGAGTTTGAGCTGACCGGGGCGCTTGTGCCCGGGGAAAACAAGCTGGCCTGCCGCGTGTATCGTTTCAGCGCGGGCAGCTGGCTGGAGAGCCAGGATTTCATGCGTTTCTCGGGTCTTTTCCGGGAGGTTTATCTGTATGCCAAACCGGCGGTTCATCTGGAGGATATCCGGGTGACCACGGACCTGAGCGCGGATTTTACGGAATCCATCCTGAATGTTCGCCTGAACCTGGAAGGGGAGCAGGAGGGAACGGTAAAGATGGTCCTCTGCGACGGGGACGAAGTGGTTGCTGAGGGCAGCTGCACCGGCCTCGGGGAACAGACGGCAGAAATCCCGGTGCACGAACCGAAACTCTGGTCCAGTGAGGCGCCGAATCTGTACGACCTGATCCTGACGGTTTCAGATCCGGCAGGTCAGGAACTTGAGGTGACCCGGATCCGGGTCGGGTTCCGGCGCTTTGAGATCGTGGACGGAATCATGAAGCTCAACGGAGTGCGCATCGTCTTCAAGGGTGTGAACCGCCATGATTACTGTGCGGAATCCGGCAGAGCGGTGCCCGCGGACAAGCTCCGGCGTGACCTGCTGACCATGAAGCGGAACAACATTAATGCGGTCCGCACCAGTCATTATCCCAATCAGAGTGCGCTGTATGCGCTGTGTGATGAGCTTGGTCTTTATGTCATTGATGAAAATAACCTGGAAACCCACGGCGTATGGGAGCGGTACCAGAAAGGCCTGATCACCAGGGAGGAACTTCTGCCCGGAGATCGGGAGGAATGGAAGGAGATGCTGCTGGACCGGGCCAATTCCATGGTCCAGCGGGACAAGAACCATCCCTGCATCCTGATCTGGAGCTGCGGCAATGAGTCCATGGGCGGAAAGGTGATCCTGGAGATCAGCCGGCTGTTCCATCGTCTGGACAGTACACGCCCGGTACATTACGAGGGCGTTACCTGGGATAAGCGCTATCCGGAAACGACGGATATCGACAGCCAGATGTATACGCCGGTGGTCAAAATCCGTGAGCACCTGAAAGAACAGACGGAAAAGCCGTTCATTCTTTGCGAATATACCCATTCCATGGGCAATTCCAACGGGGCCATGGACAAGTATACGGAATACGCCTACGAGGAAATGCGCTATCAGGGCGGCTTCATCTGGGATTTCCTGGATCAGTCCGTCCGGGCCAGGAACCGGTATGGCGAAACGGTCTTCCTTTACGGCGGCGACCATGGGGAACAGCCTCATGACGGCAATTTCAGCGGCAACGGGATTGTGTATGGCGACGGAGCTCCCTCGGAGAAGCTCCAGGCGGTCAAGTACAATTACCAGAATATCGTGGCTGAAATCTCGCAGGAGAGCATGACCGTTCATAACCGGAGTATGTTTACGAATACGGATGCTTTTGACTGCGTCCTGATTCTGGAACGAAACGGTGAAAAGATGTTTGAAAAACCCTTCAGGACCTGTGTGGCGCCGGGGAAAAAAGAGCGTTATGCCCTTAATCTGCCCCAAATGAACCAGCCCGGGGAATATGCGCTGACGGCGTCTTTCCGGCTCCGGGAAAAGACCGCGTATGCCCCCAGGGGATATGAGGTGGCCTTCGGCCAGGGAATCTGGCAGGTGGCGGGCCAAAGGCCCGAAATGCCGCATGAACCGCTTCGGATCGTCCGGGGCGTGGATAACCTTGGCGTCCACGGGAACGCGTTTTCGGTACGCTTCAGTTATGCGGAGGGCCGGCTGGTTTCCTACCGCTGGTGCGGGCAGGAGATGCTGAAAGCCGGGCCCATGCCGAATTTCTGGCGTGCGCCGACGGATAATGACCGGGGAAATGCTATGGCGGCAAGGTATGCCCAGTGGAAGCTGGCGTCCCTGTATGCCTCCCATCGTCCCTTTGAGCCGGGTGCGCCGAAGATGCCGGAAATCCGTGAAAACGGGGACGGAAGCGTGTCCATTGCCTTTGAATACCATTTCCCGACCAGTCCCGCCGCGGGCTGCAGCGTCACGTATACGGTGTATCCGGGCGGACGCACGGCGGTTCATCTGCACTATGATCCGGTATCCGGAATGACGCCCATGCCGGAATTCGGCATGATGCTGAAGATGGATGCGGATTATGATCAGGTGCGCTACTACGGTTTGGGACCGGCGGAAAACTATGTGGACCGGACTGCGGGTGCACGGCTGGGGATTTTTGAGACCACGGCCGGGGCGAATATGGCCCGCTATCTGATTCCGCAGGAATGCGGAAACCGCACCGGGGTGCGCTTTGCCGAGGTGACGGATTACCGGGGACGCGGACTGCGCTTTACCGGGGAGGGCATGGAGTTTTCCGCCCTGCCGTATACCCCGCATGAACTGGAAAATGCCATGCACGCGGATGAGCTCCCGAAAGTCCATTACACCGTCATTCGTGCGGCGAAAAAGCAGATGGGCGTCGGCGGGGATGATTCCTGGGGTGCCCGGACACACGAGGAGTTCCTGATCCCCGCTGATACGGAGCCGCTTGATTTTACGTTCTGCATTGAAGGGTTGATTCGATAAGCCCTTGGTGATTTACAATTCTGCATGCGACTCCACAGAAACGCATGCAGATGACAAAAAGGAGGGAATGACTACCGCCTGACCCGCGGTGCGGCAGAGTGGAGAACTGCTGCAAGGCAGCCAAGGCTGCGAGACTTTCACTGAAAGTCAGGGTCTGCTCATATGGCACAGGTAGTTTTGAAAGACCTGAAAAAGGTTTACGAGAATAAAGTGACGGCAGTTGAGGGAGTCAATCTGGAAATTGCCGACAAGGAATTCATCGTTCTGGTCGGACCGTCCGGATGCGGAAAGTCCACCACGCTGCGCATGGTTGCAGGACTTGAGGAAATCTCGGGCGGCGAACTGTACATTGACGGGCGCCTCTGCAACGATGTGGACCCCAAGGACCGGGATATCGCCATGGTTTTCCAGACCTATGCGCTGTATCCGCACATGACCGTGCGCAAAAACATCTCCTTCCCGCTGGAACAGAAACATGTACCGAAGGATGAAATTGCGAGAAAGGTGGAAGAGGTGGCCAAAATTCTTGGCATCACCGAGTACCTGGACCGCAAACCGAAACAGCTCTCCGGCGGCCAGCGCCAGCGCGTGGCCATCGGGCGGGCCATTGTGCGTGAGCCGAAGGTGCTGCTGATGGATGAACCGCTGTCCAACCTGGATGCCAAGCTGCGCAACCAGA
>DGWH01000034.1:0-16232 GCA_002395225.1 Christensenella sp. UBA4263 | reverse complement strand
AAGCTGCGCAACCAGATGCGCGCGGAGATCATCAAGCTGCGTCAGCGGATCAATACCACCTTCATGTACGTCACCCATGACCAGACCGAGGCCATGACCCTGGGTGACCGGATCGTCATCATGAAGGACGGCATTGTCAACCAGATCGGAACGCCGCAGGAGGTCTTTGATCATCCGGTCAATACCTTTGTTGCCGGATTCATCGGAACGCCGACCATGAACTTCTTTGACGCGAAGCTGCTCAGGGAAGGAAACGGCTATGCCGTCAGCGTCAGCGGCGCGAAAGTGGTCCTGCCCGAGGAGATCGCCTCCAAGCTGGCGGCTAAGGGAACGCCGGCACAGGACATCATCCTGGGCGTCCGTCCGGAACACATCCAGCTGAGCGAGAGCGGCCGCCCGGATTCCTTCGAGGTGGTCGTGGAAGTGTCCGAAATGATGGGCAGCGCCATCCATATTCACTGCAGCCTGGGCGACCGCGACGTGGTCTTTATCGCACAGGCGCTGGAACTCTCCAAGGAAAACAGGGCCGGATTTGCCTATGGCAAACACCTGTTCCTGACCTTCCGCGGTGACGTGGTCCATATGTTCTCCAAGCAGGATGGAAACAACCTGATCTGAACACATCATCGTTCTCTGCCGTTTCAGGCAGAGGACGATCTGACCGGGAAGCCGGACGATGTCCGGTGACTCTTTTCAAAAGACTGTTGGCCGGACAATTGTCCGGCCATTTTCCCTGTAAAGGCAAAAATGAAGGGCAGGACAGCAAAATGGATGAAAGACAGATCCCGGCACCGAAAGCGATTGAGGTGCGCGGGGCCAGGGTGCATAATCTCAAAAATCTGGATGTGGATATCCCCCTGGGCCGGATTGTGGGCATTGCCGGGGTATCCGGTTCGGGGAAATCCTCTCTGGCGCTGGGGGTTCTTTATGCGGAGGGATCCAGGCGGTACCTGGAATCCCTGTCGACCTATACCCGGCGGCGCATGACGCAGGCAAGCCGTGCACAGGTGGATGAGGTGCGCTATGTACCGGCGGCGCTGGCGCTGCATCAGCGGCCGGGCGTTCCCGGAATCCGGAGTACATTCGGAACCTCCACGGAGCTGCTCAACAGTCTTCGCCTGATGTTCTCCCGCCTGGCCAATTACCGGTGCCCAAACGGACATGTGCTGGAGCCCACCATGGATTTTGCCGCCGAGCGTGAGGTCCGCTGCCCGGTCTGCGGGGAAGTGGTGGAGGTCATCGGGGCGGAGGAACTGGCGTTCAACAGTTCCGGCGCCTGCAAGACCTGCAGCGGAACCGGAACGGTGCGGACCGTGGACCGGGCGACGCTGATTCCGGATGAGAATCTGACCATTGATGAGGGAGCTGTGGCGCCCTGGAACAGTCTCATGTGGTCCCTGATGACCGATGTCTGCCGGGAAATGGGGGTCAGGACCAACGTCCCCTTCCGGGAGCTGACAGATGAGGAAAAGGCGATTGTCTATGATGGACCCATGGAGAAAAAGCACATTTTCTATACCCCGAAAAACAAGGACAGCGCAGTGGCTGCTGAACTTGATTTCACTTACTACAGCGCGACGGCCACGGTCCTGAATGCCCTGGGCAAAGTCAAGGATGAAAAGGGAATGAAGCGGGTGGAAAAGTTCCTTCGGGAGGACAAATGCCCTGACTGCGGCGGAACACGGCTTTCCGCCCGGGCCCGTTCACTGACCATTCGCGGGCTTTCGCTGGACCAGGTCTGCACGTTTTCCCTGGCCGACCTGAGTGAATGGGTCAAAGGCGTTCCGGAATCGCTTCCGGAGCCCATGCGCCCCATGGCGATCAATATCTGTGAGGCCTTCCATGACACCGCCCGGCGCCTGATCGACCTGGGTCTTTCCTACCTGTCGCTGGACCGTGCCTCCTCGACCCTGTCCACCGGCGAACGGCAGCGGACGCAGCTGGCCCGTTCGGTGCGCAACCGGACAACCGGCGTTCTCTACGTGCTGGATGAACCCTCAATCGGGCTGCATCCCTCCAATATTGAGGGCCTGACCGGGGTGATGGATGACCTGATCCGGGATGGCAATTCCGTTGTCCTGGTGGACCATGATACGCAGGTCCTGGCCCATGCAGACTGGCTGATCGAACTGGGGCCGGAGGCAGGCGCCGCCGGAGGGACGATTATCGCGGAGGGGCCGACGGAACAGGTGGCCGCCAGTCCTGCGTCCCAGATCGGCCCCTTCCTGTCGGCAAAAGGCGGCCCGGGCATGAACCCGGGCGTGGACAGCGAAAAACTGTTTGAACTGGGGACGATTTCCATGTCCACCGGCCCCATCCATACGGTGAAGCCGCTTGAGGTGCGTTTCCCGAAAGGCCGCCTGTCGGTGGTGACCGGCGTCTCCGGTTCGGGGAAAACGACGATGATTCTGGAAAGTCTGATTCCGGCCCTTGAAGCCGGATGTGCCGGGAAACCGCTCCCCGGACATGTCAGCCGGATCGAGGCAGAGGGAATTCGCCAAATCAAGCTGATTGATGCCACGCCCATCGGCATCAATGTCCGGTCCACGGTGGCCACCTATGCGAATGTGCATGATGAGCTGCGGAAGATCTTCGCCCGGGTGCCGGAGGCCAAAAAGGGGGAATGGAAGGCGGGGGATTTTTCATATAATACCGGGAAACTCAGATGCCCGACCTGCGATGGAACGGGACAGATTTCCCTGGATGTCCAGTTCCTGCCGGATGTGGACATTCCCTGTCCGGACTGCCGCGGATCCCGTTATTCCAAAGAGGCGTTCCGGATTTGCCGGGAGAAAAAGAACGGACAGCGGATTTCTCTGCCGGAGCTGATGGCCCTCAGTGTGGATGAGGCGATTGCGGTCTGTGATGATCTGCCGCTGGTCAGAAGCCGGCTGCAGGTGCTCCATGATGTGGGACTCGGGTATCTGACGCTGGGGGAGGAAACCCCGGGCCTCTCCGGCGGCGAGGCGCAGCGCCTCAAGCTGGCCAGCGAAATGGGACGGGGCCAGGAGGACACGGTTTTCGTCTTTGATGAACCCACCATCGGCCTGCACCCGCTGGATGTGCAGACGCTGCTTCAGGTATTCCGGCACCTCATCAGCCACGGGGCCACCGTGATTGTCATTGAACACGATCTGGATGTCATTCGTTCAGCGGATTACCTCGTGGACATGGGTCCCGGCGGCGGGGAAATGGGCGGCCGGATCGTCGCCTGCGGAACACCGGCGGAGATTCGTCAAAACAGGGAGAGCATTACAGGCCGGTACCTCTGAAAACAGAAAACGAACTGCATGACCTGGTCCGGAACGAAAAAACGCAGAATCTCCGGGGAGATTCTGCGTTTTTCATTTCAGTGAAGGCCCGACGCGGTTCCAGAGAGAGAAACCGGCAAAGCGGGCGGATTTCAGGAAAGAGATGGTTCGGCATCCGGATTGGCCGCGGGCGCATTCGGAGCAGGTTCAGGTTCTTTTTTCGGCTTTTTTGCGACATAGTGTGTGGAATAGGCCTTTTCCACATTCGGATTTCCGTACTTGGAGAAACGAAGTGTCAGGCTTTTGTGCTTATAGACCGTGATGGAGGGGTTCCATTTTCTCTGGGCGGCCACATTGCGCATGATTTTGAGCATCTCGGCAAGTTTATGCAGATTGGCATGGCACACGTATTCCAGAAACGGAACGCGTCCGGCACGCCAGGCATCATAGCTTTTCCGTTCCAGCGCACCGATATCCATGAGCACATCTGCCGGAGCGGCGTAATCTCTTTTGAAGCACTGCCGGTCCATGGACTGACGGATCTTTTGCTCCATATCTTTCATTGGCGTTTCTTTTTTCGTTGTATTTCTGCATCGGCTGCACCGTGCAAATTCCGTGAGGAAAAGGGCCTTACTTGCCGTACATCAACGCGCACCTTCCCGATGCTCAGTGCGAAAATCCTGTCAGCCGCTTATCAAACAGAAAGGCATTCATCCGGGACGGGATAAGCCTGTCCAAACAGGCAAACGCCTCTGCCGGATCCGTTCTGTCTTTGGGATGGAACGCAGCTGCCCTGACTTCATCGATGGTCATGACGGAGGTAATATTCGGGGTCATGATGCTTTTCAGAAAGTCTTCATCGGCGGTATCCGGGAGTTCGTTTCTCCGAACTGCCGGAAAATGCTCGAACATTTCCCACTTGAGAGATGACATGTGATCCCGCAGTTCATCCGTCAAACGGAAGCGGTTCTCATAGATACAGCCGTCATAAGAGATATTTTTTCCCACGATGAAATAAAACCTGTCCCCATCCAGTACGCTGGCGATCGGGACGATCTGAGCCCCGCAGGTAATCGCCAGGTCGACGGCACCGGCATAGAGATGCCCCACGAGTGCATTGGGGCTGAGATTCTGGGTGCCCTCCGGAAAAAGAGCAGGTTGCCTCTCTTTTGAAGCAGGGCTTTCATCTGCGCTTTTGCGGCTTTTCTGTCTGGTTTTTCGCAGGTGTCCAGAGGAATATATCCATTCATCTGGAGCATCATGCTGCTTACATCTTTATACAGATCACGGGGATCGCCGAACACCAGCCAGCATGGCGTATTGATGGCCAGTAAGGACATCTCGATATCCACGTCACCGATGTAGGTCGGGCAGAAGATGACCGGCCGATCGGTGGGGAGGCGATCATCCCGCAGAATGGTCAGCCGCTTTTTGCCGAGATAGAGTTCTGCTGTTATCAGAGGGAGCAGGACACGATGAGCCAGCGCATGAAGCCACAGGTGCCGGACATGTCCGCCGTTTTTTTCATATCGCTCAAGGCGTTTTTCCCGGCAGTAGACCTCATAGTCCGGCTTCGGAAGACGGAGCATATGGACAAAGGATCGCAAACTGTTCAGAATCTTTTTTCCTCCGGCCTTTTTGGCGAAGGCAATGGTTGTTTCGATCGATTGTCGTCCTGGTCAGACAGACCAAAATCTGTCTGACCAGGGAGCAGACAAAGGGCAGGGACTGCGGCCAATTACTTGCAGTACATCATGATGGTGTCGATAATGTCCTGCCAGAACCAGGTCAGCTGTCCGCGGTCCAAAAGACCAAAGGATTCCTCATATCCGTCAAAGTTGCCGTTGTCCCATATGACACAGGCGAGGCCGCGCTCGTATGCGCGGGCGGTGAAATAGGCGGTGAAATCAAGGCGGTCACGGAGGTTGTTTTTATCCGTGCTTCCGAATTCACCGATGATCACCGGAATGCCTTTTTTGATGTATGTATCGTACAGTGCGTTGAAGGCCTCGTCAATGACACCGGTCAGCTCGGGATCGTCCAGATCAAAGAAGTCGGTGCCGGCAGCATCCATGGCAAATTCATGGGGAATATAGGCGTGAACAGACACCATCAGGCGGTCCTTGGCACTGTCACTGGGCAGTGTGAAATTGTTGAACACGGCGGTGTACGGGGAGGCGGCATAGGCCGGGATCATCAGGTAACGCTCGGCATTGAGTCCGCCGGAGGCCCGGACCGTATCGACAAAGGCCTGGTTCAGCTGGTTGATGCATTCACTTGCTTCGACGCAGAGAGGATCCAGATAGGAGTATTGCCATTCGACCTCGGTTCCGACAAGCCGGGGCTCGTTCAGGCCTTCGAAAATCAGGTGCTCATCATAAGCGCCGAAGGTGTCGCACAGCTGTTTCCAGATGGCGGTCAGATAGGCTTTGGACTGCGCAAGGTGCGCTTTGTCCGGATAAATATAGTCAAGCGAATTATCGTGGTGCACATTCAGGATCACATTGAGGTCGGAACGGATGGCCCAGTTAACCACTTCGTGCACACGGTTCAGCCAGTCCGGATTGATGGTATACTGTTCGTCGATCAGATGATCATGCCAGGATACCGGGATGCGGATGGTCTTAAAGCCGGAGCTTTTAATGAGCTGGATCATCTCCTGTGTTGCGGGAAAGCCGCTCCAGAGGGAATCGAGGACAAGATCGTTCTCTCCGGCCGTGATGGTGCCGTCCTCATCGTAACAGTCAAAAGCGTTGCCCAGATTCCATCCGGGGGACATCCCCAGACTGAAGCGGATGGATTCATTGGAGGGGACGTACCAGGGCTTCACCTCAAGGACAGGCAGTGAGGTGATGGAGACGATATCGGAGGCCATTCCGGCGGTGGGAAGAAGAAAAAGACTGAAAGTGAGCAGGATCGTCAGAAAAAGCATGGGTTAACTCCTTTTTTAGTCTCAATGTTGATCTGCTGCCGGAGCGGCTTTGTACTGCTCCGGATGTGAAAGGGCCTTTCTTTTGAAGGGGTTCATCCTTTGCCCGGAAAAAGGCTTTTCGGTCTGAGTGTGACAGTTTGTCAATGTGTCAGCTTGTGTCAGGAACGCTTCCTGCTCCGGATGCGGATGACCTTTGCTATCTGCTGTCTCCGGAAAATCATGAAACGCCAAAATGCGGCCAGACGCAGAGAGCCTGCGGGGGCGCTTTTGGAAACCACTCCGTTTTTCCGGGCCTGGTGCCTTCTGTTTAGACGGATCAGAAAGCGTGGAACTTACCGATATTCTACAACAAAGCTAACGAAAAAGAAAGTTTAAAATTGACAGGACAGGGGATTGGACCGCCGATCAGCAGGCCGAAAGAAGCAGAAAAAATATTACAATGTTTAAGAAAATTGTCTTATTTGTAATAAATACGTATTTTGCTTATTGAATTGATTCCTGTGTATGATGTATAATGTGAATCAATTATACAGAAGTATTCCAGTCAGTTTCTGACTGATAGTGATAATTTTGACGGAGGCGGATATGCAGTATCAGGGAGTGCAGAAGAACCTCAATCAAAAATGGACGGGACGCATCCTGAGCACCCGTTCTTTGGCAGATGAGTTTCGCAATGATTTCTGGCCATTTGCTTTTGCAGAGGGGCGCACCTATTGCCGCAGTGAGTCTCAATGCAATGATCTTGTCGAAATGATGATGAATGAGTTTATCGGGGAGTATTCAAGAAATCCGCTTCCCCGGGACATTTATTCTGAAATGATCGTCAAGCTCGGATTGCTGTATGGGAAAACCGGCGGAAAAGAGAAGGGGAGCGCTGCTGCAAGGAGATCGGAGAACGCCGGTTTCCCGTACAGCGGAGCGGGTTATTCCGGATATGCGCCCTCCGGAAGTGCTGCCCCGCGGCCGGGAACAGCCTATGGCGGTGCCGGCAACTGGCCGGTGGGCGGCTATCAGGCTCCCTCTTACAGAGAGGCGGGCACCTATCGGACGGATCGGTATGCTGCACCGGAACAGCCGTATGGAGATGCGTGGCGTTCTCCTTACCAGGGACGCCCGGCGGAGGGCGGATATTCCGGTTATTCCAATGGCCGCCCCGGGGCGGGTTTCACCCCCGGCGCAGGCAATGGCTATTCCAGAGACTTTGGATATGGCAATGCGGCGGCCTATGCGCAGAATCAGTATGCCGGACCGGCCGGAATGCCGCGCCAGCCGGAGCAGGAAATGCCGCCGGCGGAGCCGAGGACACCCGTCGGATATTATGGCGTCAATCCCGCTGTCCCGCCGGCAGACCCCGTTACGGCACCGGGAACGGTGCCGGGCCCTGGAACGGAAAACGGACAGATGCCGCCCATGCAGAGCACAGGGACGGCGCCTCAGATGGAAGTCCCTGCCGCGCCTGCCCCGCAGCCTTCAGGAATGCCGGCTCATCCGGTCATGGATGGCAGGATGCCGCAGGCGAATGAGCCGGTACAGGCCGTTTCGCAGCCGGCTCAGGCGGCAGGCAATGTTCAGCCGGTACAGGTTCCGGGAACAATGACCGGTGCGCAGCCGGTGCAGAGCACACCGGCCGGACAGGTCCCTGTCTTTGCGGCTCCGGTTCAGACGGCCGTGCCGGTGGGCTCCATTCCCATGTCGACCACGGTTTCAGTCCAGCCGGTGATGCAGATACCGGTGCAGCCGGTGATGCAGGCACCCGTGCAGACACAGACAGCCATCCCGAATCTGGCCGGTGTCCAGGATATTCTGGGCATGAAGGGCAGCGCAGATTCGCCGGAAGCGCAGAATATGCTGCTTCAGGCAGCCCGGCTGATTCAGGCCTATAACGCGGCCACAAAATCGAATGTGGGCGAGCTGGAAGAGGAAGAATCCGAAGAGGAAAATGAGATTGTCGAGGCGGATCCCTCCAAGGCCGCCAGCTGGCGTCCGCCCAAATTCGGTTTTTCCAGAAAACAGAAAAAGGCAGAACAGGCGGCAGGTCCGGCAGAGCCGAAAAAGAAAAAGCAGAAGGAAGAGCCTGTCCGGCAGAAAGTGGAAGTGCCGGATGCAAAGCCTGAGAACAACACCACGAGAAAGGCGGAGAAGGTGGATGACGGGAAGTCATCGACATTCTCGGTCATTAACACGATTCTTCTGATCCTGACCGGCGCATCGGTTCTGTTCCTGATCTGGGAAACCGGTCTGATCCAGAAACTTCTGTAATTCTTTTCATAATGAACCTGTCCCGGCGGGACAGGGACTGAGGGAGGGAGAGCATGGTTTGCTTGAAAAAGTCACCTGCTCATCCCTCCCTGGTTTGTTTTTGCCGGATCCGGGATGGACGGCACTGGAGGAGGTGGGGCACGCGTGAGAAATAAAAAAACAGATCGGCCCAAACGTTCTGCCCCAAAGTCCAAACGGAAATGGTCCCTCCGGCGGATCTGGCGTTCCCCAAGGACAACGGTGTTCCTGTCCGTTCTGTTTATCCTGACACTGTCGGCGGCCGTCTATTACCATACGCAGGTCTATCTGATACGGAAGATGGTGGAGCGCACGTTTACAAACGCTGCCACTGCTGAACCGGTGGGGAATTTTCAGGGGGTAAAGGAAGTGCCCCAGCCGACGGCAGCGCCGCAGGAACAGCTGATCTGGCTTGAAACCGCCGCAAGCCTGCTTGAGCAGAATAACGGACGGCTGACGGCGGTCATGCCGCGGCTGTATACCTCCAAAGAGGCGACGATTCTGACGTTTGAGGGCATTGGACCGCTGGATGAAATCCGCAATGTGCTGGGGGCCCTTCGTGCCAGGAACTCCATTGCCACATTTTTTGTCACCCGTGCCCAGATTGAAACAGAGATGGAGGCGCTGACCGAGATTGTTCAGGCGGGGCATCAGATCGGGCTGCTGGTTGAGGAAGAGATCATCAGCGCGACCGATTTCCTGTGTACGCTGCTGGATATCCGGGAGAACCTTCGGATCCGGTATGCGTATCAGGGAGAACTTGACCTGCGGCCGGTGGGCGCTGCCTCCGAGGTATTCCTTGAGTGCGCCTGCGCGATGGGCTGCCCGGTGATCTCGGCCACCTTTGATGCGACACCGGAAAGTGTCTGGCGCCTGAGTGAACCGCAGCGCATCTGTGAACAGGTTTTCTCAAAGGAAATGCCGTCTCTGCAGATTGGAGGAATTGCCAATTTCCGGATGGGCGTCTTTCCCCGTGAGGGGACGCTGGGGAATTATGTGCGGTATATTCTCGAGGAAAAGTCCCCCTATCCTTCGCTGAGCCCCGGAATGATTCTGACGGACGCCTCCCTCCTGTACACCTGGCCGCTTCCCGAGAGCCGGATTGAGGCCGGACTCCGGGAGGCGATCATGCCCGGACAGACCAGTTATACCAATGTGCTGCAGCGGATCACCAATGGCTTCATCGGAATGGAGACACAGAAGAAGGAGAATCAGCTGCCCGGCTTTACGTATCTGGAACGGGAGGCGCTAAACAAAAGAGGAACCGTTCCCAACGAGAATAATCAGGTTTTTCTGACGTTTCACGGCTGGGGAAGCGACATGTGCGTGCAGGCCGTGCTGGATGTGCTGGAAAAGCATCAGGCGTATGCCACGTTCTTCCTGCAGACAGATGGTGTGGCCAATAATCCCAATCTGGCCCGTGCCATTGCCGCTGCCGGTCATGATGTGGGAACCCTGACGCATACAGGCGCACCGCTGGCCATCGGTCTTGACGGAGATACGCGTTATGTGGAGATCAATGATACGGAAGCGGATGCCCTCCGGGCGGACCTGATGACCAGTTATGATACGCTGCTGCACATCATTGGCGATATGACCAATGTCTCGGGGAAACCTTCGCTGACCCGCTATTTCCGTCCGCCTGCCCTGGCCGCCAGCCGGCGCGGACTCGAAGTGGCATTTGACCTCGGGTTTACCTACTGCGTCTTCGGGTCGTATGACTGCGGAGATGATAAAGCCAAACGCGCATCGGATATGCTCAATGACATGCGGCTCAACACCCGAAGCGGTGCGGTCCTGATCCTTCGGATTTCGGATGACTGTCCGTATACGGCAGAGGCGCTGGATGCGTATCTGACACGGGTGGAGGAAAAATACTATCACTTTGTGGAGCTTTCAAGGGCGCTGAGATAGCCATGCCCGGAAGCGCGGGCAAATGGAAATGCCGCGATGCTCAAAGACCAGGCATGACCCATAGAGGAGCAGACATGAAAATACTGAATTTCGGATCACTGAATCTGGACTTTGTCTATCGGATGCATACATTCATCCGGCCCGGGGAAACCGCCGCAGCCCTGTCAAGAAACGTTGTCTGCGGCGGGAAAGGGCTCAACCAGAGCATTGCGCTTGCCCGAAGCGGTGCACGGGTCTATCATGCCGGCAATGTGGGCAAAGACGGAGGACCGCTCCTTGACCTGCTTCGGTCAGCCGGTGTGGACATTTCCTGTATCCGGGAACGGAATGTCCCGGGCGGACACACCATCATTCAGGTCAGCGATTCGGGCGAAAATGCCATTATCCTTTTTCCCGGTGCCAATGCCTCAGCGGATCCCGAACAGGTCCGGCAGGTACTCAGCGGGTTTGATGCAGGGGATCTGCTGGTTCTGCAAAATGAGGTCAGCTGTATTCCGGAGCTCATCCGGGAAGCGAAAAAGCGGGGCATGCGGATTGCCATGAATCCATCTCCCGTTGAGGGAACGGAACACTATCCGCTGCATCTCCTTGATCTCCTGTTTGTCAACGAGGAGGAAGCCCGGTATCTCGCCGGAAACGGGGAGGCGGCCATTGTTCTGCGGCAGAAGTATCCGAACACCAGTCTGGTCATTACCTGCGACGCCCGCGGAGCCCGTTATCTGGGGGCAGACGGCACGGATGTCTGGCAGCCGGCAGTGCCGGTATTTCCGGTGGATACGACAGCGGCAGGGGATACATTTATGGGAACCTTCCTGGCACTGTGGTCCATGGGCAGGGACATTCCGGAATGCCTTTTGACCGCCGCCCACGCGGCATCCCTGTGCATCCTGAAGCCCGGTGCCGCGCCGTCCATCCCGGAAATGGCGGAGGTTCTGGAGTTTATGAAGCAGCAGGCGAAATAGAGAGATTCAGGCCGGATGGGCTTTCTGAAATTCGCCGAATGGTCAAAACACCCGGGAGGAAAGAAACGAAAAACGTGAATCAGGATTGCCTGATTCACGTTTTTTATTCGGCGAGAGAGGCGAAGCGTGCGGCTTCTTCATCGGTCATGTCATGGGTACTGTATCGGGCCTTTTCATAGAGCTCGGCGGCCGGCTGACACAGATGATCTTTCGCTGTCTCGGAGGGAGACCATTCCGGATGATGCAGCAGCTTTTTCAGATAGACGGAGCGGATTTTGCCGCGGGGAGAGCGGCCAAAGGAAACCGCGGGCTTTCGGTTTCGCCGAAAGAGACCCTGCCGGATGGCATCGGACTGGGGCAGATCCTCATAGGTGTCCACGTAGACGTTGTCAAACGAGCTGATGTACTGCTGGAACCGCCGGACAAGGTGGCGCAGAAGACGGAGCAGCAGTTTCGCCATCCGGAAAAGGAGATAGAGAACAAGTGACAAGAGAAAGGCCCAGGTGATGAGATTGAGGATCATTTCGAGGATGGGATTCGGGGCGGCTTCCGCTGCAGACTCCGCGGCCGGGAACAGGGATGAACCCGTCAAAGGAGCGCTTTCCGGGACGGTTTCATCCCTGAACAGGGAGGAGAGGAACGCTGCGAGCGAGAGAAGGAGATCCCTGAGCGTCTGGTACAGGAAATGCAGAAACTGTGAGATCTGGGGAATGCAGGTAATGATCAGAGCGGCAAACAGGAGAAGAAGAATGTTGAGCCGGCTGACATTGAGCACGGAACGCGGAACCCTGCGTCCGAACCGGATCTCCACCTGAAGCAGATCCTGGTTGTTGAGAACCAGCCCGGAAAACAGAAATAGAAGAAAGGAAACCGGGAAGATCGGAAAAGCAGCTGCCCATTGGATGTTGGTCAGGGTCATCATGCCAAACTGGAACGCGCCGTAAATTGCCAGACAGGAAAGGAAAAACGGAAGCTTAAAAAGGGAGGTTCCCGGGTGAGGACGGAGAAGGAACAGAAGCTGTGCCAGATAAAGGACAGGGATCAAAAGCAGGGGCAGCGGATGACTGAAAACGAGTGCACCGCAGAGGCACAGGAGGAGTGCACCGAGGCTCCCGCAGAGAATCCGGCGCGGCTTTGAAGGGGAGTCTGCCAGGAACGCGGCGATACCAGTGATTGCGCAGAGAATGGGAAGGGACGCATTGACCGTCGGATTCAGGTACAGGACCAGCGCAAGCGGAACGGGGAAAAGACCGGAAAGGACCATGAGGATTGTCCATAGCAGGGCGGCTTTTTTTGAATGCAGAATCATAGGGCACTCCTTTGCAGGCCTCGACGCTGTTCATTTGCCTGAGTGATTTGTCAATGGCCTGGATTTGATAAACTGTCGCTGAGCGACAGGGCCTCTTCATTATTCACGCGGGCGTCTGAGAAAGAAGATGGATATGTACCCGGTGGCCCCGGCGCCGGAGGGACTGAATCACGGCCTGCATTTCATCTGTCAGGTAGAAAGTCAGGAGGAGGAGGTCCGTGCCGGGATCCGGCGAAAGGGTCTTCAGGTAGGTTTCAAAGCGCAGGGTAAAGGATATTTTCAGCCGGGCAAAGGTACACAGAAGCTGTTCCCGCTGTCCGCTGGAAAGCACGGGCGGAAGGAACGGCGTTTCCTCGCTTCCGGTCAGTTTCAGGTTGGAAGCAAACCCGGCAGCACAGTTGTGACGCAGGGCATACAGGCACAGGGAGGCGGCCAGGGAGATGCCGTATTCAATGGCCGCCTGTTCGTAGTCCATGAGTTCGCTCCACTGATTTTCCGTTTTCTGCCCGTTGAGGAGAACCAGAAGACGGGTGCCGGAGGAGGGATCATGCAGGGCAATATGCACCCTGCCGGTTTTGGCGGTCGTGGGCCAGTGAATGGCACGCACAGGATCGCCCGGCTGGTATTCCCGAAGACCGCGGATCAGAAAGGGATCCTCGGAGAGGGGATGCGCGAGGCGCCACTGTCCAATGGTTCCCAGAAGGAGCGGCGGGAGATCCCGGTCCGGAATCAGTTTCGGCCAGACGAGGATATCTGCCCTGCAGGACTGCTCTTTCATGATCCGGCACATTCCGGTGACATCACCGGCAGTCAGGGCAGAGGAGCTGACGGAATACGCCCCGCGCCGGCGAAACTGTACCGGGTATCGGCGGATGATGCGCTGCCTGGGGAGCAGGGTGAACAGGCTCTGAATGTGCCGGTCACCGTTCAGTTCAAGATCGGTCTGCTCAGTGAACTGAAGGGCGTTGGCAATAGAGCTTTCCAGACGAATCCAGATGATGGGAATAAGGCTGGCGTTGGTCACGATTTCCGTCATCTCGCCGCGCTCCCCTTCAAAGACGGCTTTCCTTGAGAAATGGCGCTGGAGAGTGAGATGCGGCAGGGCAAGCGTCGTCAGGCAGATGCGGTACAGGAAAAGGAGCAGCAGAAAGACCAGAAGGAAGATCAGGATGTTCATGGCCGGGCCTCAGTAGGGACAGGAACCGCTGAGAGGCACTCCTGAATCAGGGCATGTTCAACTCCGGGTTCATGGAAGCCGGCGGGAATCAGGCGGTGGGCCAGAACCGGGTCGGCCAGTTCCCGGATATCCTCCGGGATGACATAGTCCCTGCCCTGCATGGCCGCCCAGACTTTGGAGATGTGCATCAGCATCAGCATGGCCCGCGGCGAAGGGCCCAGGGTGACTTTTTCCGGATTTCTGGCGTATTCGCAGAGAGCAACAATATAATGAAGGAGGTCACGGGAAATCTGGCAGGTCTGTGCCAGCCGCTGGACCTCCAGCAGATCCTCGGGACGGGCAACACTTTGGAGATCCGCAAGAGGATCTTTCCGGTCCCGGCTTTCAAGCATCTGAACGGACTGCTCGGTATCCGGGTATCCGGGGCGCAGGCGGACCAGAAACCGGTCCATCTGCGCTTCGGGAAGGGGAAACGTTCCCTGGGATTCGACCGGGTTCTGTGTGGCAATGACGAAAAACGGAGGCTGCAGCGGATAGGTGTTCCCGTTTTCCGTAACCTGACGCTCTTCCATGGCCTCAAGCAGTGCAGACTGCGTTCTGGGTGTGGCACGGTTGATTTCATCTGCGAGAAGGACGTTGGTAAAAACGGGCCCCGGAAGAAATTCAAAAGTGCCGGTGGTCTGCCGGTAAATGGTCATGCCGGTCACATCCGAGGGGAGCAGGTCAGGCGTGAACTGAATGCGGGCATAGCGGCCTGCAATGGATCCGGCAAAGGCTTTTGCCAGGGTCGTTTTTCCGGTTCCCGGGACATCTTCAAGCAGTACGTGACCGCCGGCGAGGACGGCGGCCAGCAGCTGACGAATGAGTGTGTCTTTCCCGACCAGTACGGGACGAATGTTGCTGACAATGCGGTCAGCGAAAGTGGAAATGTCTTTGTAAAGCATATTCGGCTACCTCAGAAATGAGCATGAGTAAAAGTGACAGCGGGGAATGGAGCCCGGTCCATACCGGCTTTTCTGGTGTCATTGTATCTGTTTGTATCCGAAAAGGCAACACAGAAGGGGCCGCCGGACAACAAAAAAGCCTGTTCTGCGTTGGAGCAGAACAGGCGGCATATGGACTAATCAGGCTTCCTGCAAATGCAGCGCTTTTCCTGTCAGCTTGAGGATGAGCGGGATCAGTGCAATGTAATAGAACGCGTGAATCACGGAGAACAGAAGCCTTCCCCAGTGAGAACCGAAAGCACCGGTGAGCACCGGACGGATATAGCTTTTAAGCATAACGATCGGAATCAGGCAGATCAGGCAGAGAATGAAGATTCGGACATCCTTTTTCAGAGATTTGAAGCGAATCCAGTTTTTCTCCACGAAGCGGGCAATGATGAAACCAATGACCTTTCCCAGATCGCCGTATCCGTCATTCATCATCTTGACCGGGTCGACAATCGGTTTTCCCTCGGCGTTCAGGTCAATCGGATAGGATTTGACGGAAATGTACAGAATGCCAAGCCAGGACAGAATGAAGCCGCCCAGCAGGAACAGGTTCTCTTTTTCCGGATGATCACCGAGATATCTAAACAGATAGGAGACCGCCACAAGGCTGAATACCGAAAGGATGAGGGCAACGCAAACATCCTGCGGCGTGTGAACGCCCAGATAGTTTCTTGAAAATGCGGTCAGCAGAAAAAAGACGACAAACAGGACGGACAGCCAGCGGAATCGTCTGTTCTTCCAGATGTTG
This sequence comes from Christensenella sp. UBA4263, assembly GCA_002395225.1. Lineage (GTDB taxonomy): Bacteria > Bacillota > Clostridia > Christensenellales > Aristaeellaceae > Ventricola. The sequence goes on along the minus strand of DGWH01000034.1, from coordinate 670 downwards.
ACGGCCGTTCCGCCGGCCAGCGGTGTCGCGGTGGTCGTGTGGCCGCTGGGAAAAGAATAGCCGGTTGCCGTCCGGATGGAATCACCGGCCGGCAGGATGCGTGCATCCCGGATCCACGGACGATAGACGCAGGCGGTCAGCTTGATCAGCGGCGTCAGGAACATGCAGAGGTAATAGGACACCAGGGTATAGAGTCCCTTCCGCTTGTCGATGAACCAGTAGAAAAAGATCGGAATCAGGATCAGATAGTCGACGGCAAAAGAAGAGACAAACTCCATAAACGGAGTCCATGCGTCATTTATGCTGTTTCTGAAATTTTGCAGAAACAGCAGGTACTGAATATCCAAGTTTTTTTCCTCCATTTCAGATAAAAAGGATCTTCGGTTTTTCTGTCCGGAATGCTTCATGCCAATTGCCAGACAGAAAAACGGTGCTCTGTACCGGAACCTCCTCAGGCTCCAACTTTAGTCATTTGTCCGGGTTGCTTTGTCTGAGGCATGGAATTGATAAACTGACGCTTCGCGACCTGGCAACTCCTGTATGGATTATTTGGAGAACAGAGCTGACGTTCGGAGATAATAACAGATTTCCGGACTGTTGTAAAGTCTGCCCGTGAGGTTCGATTCGTGAAAGTTTTCTCGCTCTGTAACAGTTCAGGGCTTGACGAAAA
>DGWH01000142.1 GCA_002395225.1 Christensenella sp. UBA4263 | reverse complement strand
ATGGCCAGCATCTGCTGTTCGCCGCCGCTCAGGGTTCCGGCAATCTGACGATGCCGTTCCCTAAGACGGGGGAAACGATTGAAGACATCCTCGAGGCTGGACTCGGTTTCCGAGTTCGGCCGTGTGAAGCCGCCCATTTCCAGGTTTTCCCGGACAGTCAGCTGCTGGAAGACACGGCGGCCTTCAGGGCAGAGCGCCAGTCCGTGTGAGACAATCCGGTTGGCCTTCAGGCCCGTAATGTTGGCGTTGTCAAAGGTGACGCTGCCCGAACGGGGTTTCAGCAGACCGGCGACTGTATTGAGACTCGTGGATTTTCCGGCGCCGTTTGCACCAATCAGAGTGACAATTTCGTTTTCATTGACCTCAAAGGAGATGCCCTTGATGGCGTGAATGCTGCCATAATAGACATTCAGATCATTTACAGAAAGTAATGCCACGGTTAACCCTCCTTCTGCCTGCCAAGATACGCCTCAATGACGGTGGGATTGTTCTGGATTTCCTCCGGCGTTCCCTTGGCGATAATGCGGCCGTAATTGAGCACGCAGATGCCCTCGCAGATGCCCATGACCAGCTTCATGTCATGTTCAATCAGCATGACGGCAATGTGGAAACGATCCCGAATACGGACGATGTTATCCATCAGTTCCTCTGTTTCGTGGGGGTTCATGCCGGCGGCCGGCTCATCCAGCAGCAGGAGGCTGGGATTGGTCGCCAGTGCACGGACGATCTCAAGACGGCGCTGGGCGCCATAGGGGAGAGAGCCGGCAATGGCACCGGCCATGTCCTGCATGTCGAAGATGGAGAGGAGGTCCATGGACCGCTCATGCATCCGGCGCTCACTGGACCAGAAGCCCGGAAGACGGAGGATGCCGCTGAACATGTTGTAGCGGAACTGGTTATGCAGGCCGATGCGGACATTGTCCTCGACGGTCATATTGGAGAAGAGACGGATATTCTGAAAGGTACGGGCGATCCCCATCATACTGGCCTGAGCGGTGTCCATGCCGGCGGTATCTTTTCCGTTGATCAGAATGGTGCCCATTGTGGGCTGATAGACTTTGGTCAGAAGATTGAAGACGGTGGTTTTTCCTGCGCCGTTCGGGCCGATGAGGCCGGCGATTTCCGTGCGTCCGATGATCAGGTTGAAATCCTCGACGGCGTGAAGGCCGCCGAAATCAATGCCCAGATTGCGGGCTTCAAGCACCGGGCGCTCATTGACATCACGCTCCGGAAGGATGCCGTGACTGGGAGCAGGAACCATCTTTGTACGTACAGGCTGACTCATTGTTTGCCCTCCTTTGCCGCAGATGACTTTTTGCCGGGCTTAAGACCGCTGAAGAATGTCCGGAGTGTCGGGTTATTGGTGGCCAGCATGACCAGGATCAGGACGATGGCGTAGACCAGCATGCGGTAATCCGAGAAGGCCCGAAGGAGTTCCGGCAGAACGGTCAGAAGGGTAGCGGCAATGATGGATCCGCGAATGTTTCCGATGCCGCCCAGAACCACAAAGACAAGGACCAGAATAGAGGTATCAAACTTGAACTTCGAGGCGGTAATGGTGGAGAAATTGAGGCCGTAAAGGGCACCGGCCATTCCGGCCAGAACAGCGGATGTGACGAAAGCCATCATCTTGTATTTGGTGACATTGAGGCCGACGGATTCAGCGGCAATGCGGCTGTCACGGATGGCCATAATGGCACGGCCGGACCGGCTGTCGATCAGATTGAGGACGACGAGCAGGGTAATCATGACCAGGACGAATCCCATGACAAAGGTAGACATCTTGGCGACGCCGGTGGCGCCGGCAGGTCCGTTGACCAGCAGTTTTCCGGGGAGCTTCGGATTGACAAAACCGAAGTGCAGGCTGCTGCCCTCAATGGAGATGTAAATACAGTTCATGACATTGCGGATGATCTCACCAAAGGCCAGTGTGACGATGGCCAGATAGTCACCGCGAAGGCGGAGAACCGGGATGCCGATCAGCACGCCCGCGATGCCGGCAAACAGGCCGCCGGTTACAAGGGCAGCGGAAAGGCAGATGAGGGTATTGCTGACGCCGAGACCATTTTTGAGCCACATGGCCATGACAACGCCGGAGAAGGCGCCGACGGACATGAAGCCGGCATGGCCCAGAGACAGCTCACCGGAAATGCCGACCGTCAGGTTGAGTGAGACTGCCATGACGATATAGACACAGATCGGAATGAGCTGACCACGAAGGGAACGGGACATGGCACCATTGGCGATCATGACCTGACAGACAATGAAGGCAGCAATGACCATGCCGAATGTGAGCAGCTTGTCAATTGTCTTTTTGCTCATATTGCACCTCACACTTTCTCTCGGACGTTTTTGCCGAACAGACCGCTGGGCCGGAAGAGCAAAACGATGATGAGCACGGCAAAGACGAAGGCATCGCCCAGTTCGGTGGAGATGTAGGCCTTGCCGAGAATTTCAATGATTCCCAGGAGAATGCCGCCGATCATGGCGCCGGGGATGGAGCCGATGCCGCCGAAAACAGCTGCCGTAAAGGCCTTGATGCCGGGCATGGAGCCGGTGGTGGGCATCAGGGTCGGATAGGCGGAGCAGAGCAGCACGCCGGCGACTGCAGCCAGAGCGGAGCCAATGGCAAAGGTCACGCTGATGGTGGTGTTGACGTTGATGCCCATCAGTTCAGCAGCACCTTTATCCTCGGAAACGGCGCGCATGGCTTTGCCCATTTTGGTGCGGCCGGTGAACAGGGTCAGCGCAACCATGATGACGATGTTGGCCAGAATGGTTACGATGGTTACGCCGGTAATCAGAAGACGGCCATCCAGCAGGGAGATGTTCCCGATGTTGACCACGGAGGGGAAGGACTTGGGATTGGCGCCCCAAATCAGCAGAGCGGAGTTCTGGAGCAGGTAGCTCATGCCGATTGCCGTGATCAGGACGGCAAGGGAAGGCGCCTGACGAAGGGGCTTGTAAGCCAGGCCTTCAATGATGACGCCCAGAGCCGTGCACAGAATCATGGCCAGAATCACGGAGACCCATGGCGGGAGATTCAGGTACTGAATGGCGCAGAAGGACACATAGGCGCCGACCATGATGACATCTCCGTGCGCAAAATTCAGCATTTTGGCGATGCCGTAAACCATGGTATATCCAAGTGCGATAATGGCATAGACGCTTCCAAGACTGATTCCGTTAATAAGATAGGAGAGAAACAGTGTCATTTTTTCACCTTCTATATCCAATTTGGGTTTACAGCGGGAATACACCGGCCATCGTGTACTCCCGCTGTAAACCCCTGATAAATACAAATTCATGGCCCCGGACCACCCGGGGCCATGAACCTGTTTACGTCAATTACTGTACGTCAGCACCGACATAAGCGCCGTCTTTGATGATAACAGCGGTCGGGGTCTTGGTAACAGCACCCGTAGAATCCCAGGTCATGGTGCCGGTCAGGCCGGTCATCTCGAGCTCCTGGAACGCTGCGATGAGCTTGTCGCAGGCTTCCTCTGCCTTGGTCTCGGCAGTGATGCCGGCCTTGACAGAAGCATTGTACAGCGCATAAACGGTGTCATACGCATCCGCGGCAAACTGGCTGGGGACGGTGCCGAACTTCTCGGTATAGGTCTTGACGAAGTTCACGGTCAGGTCGTCCGTTGCATCGGCAGAGAAGGGGGTGAGAAGCATGACGCCCTCGGCAAGAGAGGTGTCGAAGCCCTCGATGGAGAGGATGCCGTCCAATCCGTCAACGCCGAAGAAGATAGGAGCATAGTCCATGTTCTTGGCCTGCTGGAGAATCATGGAAGCGGGGGTGTAGTAGATGGGCAGGAAGACGAGCTCAGCGCCGGCTTCCTTGGCACCGGTTACCTGAACGGAGAAATCGGTGGTGTCATCGGTGAAGGTTCCGATGTAGACCAGCTCGAGGCCTTTCTCGGCGGCAGCGCCTTCGAAGGTCTGATAGATGCCGGTGGAGTAGGCGTCAGCGTTGTTGTAGATCACAGCAACCTTGGTTGCCAGCTTGTGACCGGAAATGTAATCCGCAGAGGCAGCACCCTGTGCCGGATCGGTGAAGCAGACCTGATAGACGTTGTCCTTGTCGGCGATGACGTCAACAGAGCTGGCAGAGGGGGTCAGCATGAAGACACGGTCTTCAAAAGCCTGAGCGCCAACGGCGATGCAGGGGCTGGTGGTAACGGTGCCGGCGATCATCTGGGCACCCCAGTCGAGAACGTCGTTAAAGGCATTGATGGCCTTTTCCGGGTCATGCTCATCATCCTGGAAGTTGAGCTCGATAACGGTTTCGCCAGCCTTGGCGTTGATTTCCTCAACAGCAATCTCAGCACCGTTCTTAACGGAAATGCCGTAATCAGCTGCCGGACCGGTCAGAGGGCCGGATCCGCCGATCTTGATAGCATCGGCAGAGGCCAGTGCGGTCATGGCGATCATAGCGAGACAAAGCGCGGCAATGATCAGTTTCTTCATATGTTCGTTCCTCCTGTAAAAGTAGGTTCGGGCAATGCCCGTCTTCGGTTGTCCCTGAACGGAAACAACTTAACAGCGCGTATTATATCGCAAATCCGGACGTTTCACAAGATTTGTATTGTACTATTTTTCATGTTTAGCATGAAAAATATTCATGTTAAAAACGAATAGGATGAAAGAATCATCCTGAAATGTACGCCTTTTGATAAAACGCATTTGCGAAGGGAGTGGGCCTGCCGCCACAGCGGCAGTCTGTCAAATATGAGCACAGAAAAACAGCGGTGCCCAAAGACCAAGTCACTGCTCATAAAGGGAAGGGACATCCGCAGAATTGTTGGATGAGAAGGATTCTGTTATAATGGAGGCACTCAGAATATTTCGTGCCTGTTGTTTATCAAACGATCCGGAGGACCAGAGGGTGTCTAAACAGTACGACGTTTCCAGGAACAATGAAATACTGAATAACATTTTGCGCTTGCTCAAGGTAAAAGGCGTCCGCCAAATTGACCTGGCAAGATACCTTGGAATATCGGGGAATGCCATAACTCAATGGAAGATTAACAGATCATCCTCGTACATGAATTACCTGGATAAGCTTGCTGCTTTTTTTGACGTATCGGAAGAGGAACTCCTTCATCCGGATAAGTCAAACCTGTACGATTCGTTTATCACACCGGATGAGAGGGAATTGCTGCAGATTTACAGATCACTGCCGGATCCCGGAATAAAAATGGCGGTGAAAAAAGCGCTCGCCACATTCGCAGGTTGTGTTAAGCCTGAACAGCACACCTCTGAACAGATAGGTTAGGCGGGTAAAATTGGTAATAAAAAAACAGCTGCCGGAAGGGCAGCTGCCATTCAGATGGATGAGGTTGACAGTGTCAGCAGATTGACCGAAGGCGGGTTGAACAGACGGAAGAAGAAAAACGGATACATGGGGTCTTTGTCGCCAAGGCCATTGGATGGGATGATCCAGGTCCGGTCCATCCGCTTTGGATGCTCAACCAGAGACGAGGCGGGAAAGAGGCCAAAACGGGGCAGGGTGTCTGAGGGGACGAACAGCGGGCCGATGCCCGGCAGGCGCATAAGGCCGCCCAGCGTATGACCGTAGAGCAGAACATGGATCGGGTACGTCCTGGGGAAGAGAATGGAAGAGATCCGGCGAATGTTTGTATTGGGAACATGGGTCAGAACAATGGTGACATCCTCCTCCCGGAGGGAATTGCGCATGGCGGCGGTGTCCTGGATGGACTTGAGCTGGAATTCAGCCAGCTCAATGGCATTCTCATCTGCACTGGAGCGGGCCGCCAGAAGGCGCTGTTCATAGAGGGGCAGGAGTTGCGTTGCATCCAGGGTGGTCGATGTCAGAGAAAGAAACCAGAGTCGCTGCTGGCTGCCTTCAATGCACTGCGGTGAGGAAAGATAGGTGGCGTGGCGATGACGGGCGCCCAGAATCCATGGGGCAAACGGACTGCCGCCCGGCGCATAGCTCATGGAGGTGGGATCCGGATCCATATCGCCGGCGATGAAATAGACCGGTGCGGCCGGGTTCAGCTCGTGAAGGACGTCAAGCAGTTCATAAAAGGGTTCGGCATTGCCGAGGTCAGAAACCATGTCGCCGGTACACAGCACGGCGTCAAAACGGAGCTTTTCAAGCCTTGAGCGGAACTGACGTTGTTTCGTTCCGAAGCGTTTTCCCTTGAGGTCGCTGATCTGCAGAATCCGGAAACCGTCAAATTCCTGCGACAGACCGGTTATCGGGATTTCAATGGTGTTGATAAAGAAAAAATGATTGATCACGGCGTTGCAGATGAACACCAGGGCAATCAGGATGAGCAGGATCGTGAGAAGGATCCGGTGCGGGGAACGTTTTTTCTGCACATCAAAAAAGTGCGCATCCGGTGAGGATGCGGAAAAGGGGCGGAGGGTTTCTTCGGAAAAGGCATCAAATTCGCTTCTGCTTTTGGATGGACGTCTGTTCATTCTGTTCTCTCCCGCCGGTGGAATGGACCGATTATAACGCAGCCCCAGATGGATTTCAATTGAAAAAATGCATTTTCGTCAGCTTTCAACAAATTTAGATTTTGCTCAAATAAATACCGTAATAACAGAAAAAATTGCCGCAAAAATAGAATAGGACAAACTGGGGTTTCAGGGGGTGCTGTGCCGGATGCGGCCCTCCCCCCGGAGGGCACAGAGGGAGAAACAGAACTGCTGCCGAACGGTCAGTTTGTCAGAGAACGGCATCCTGTTCAGCGATGCCGGAAGACCAGGCTGCGGCTCAAAAGGAGGATACGATCAGATGGCAAAACCCAAGACTGTTTATATCTGTTCCGCGTGCGGGCAGGAAACGCCCGGCTGGATGGGAAAATGCCCCGGATGCGGTGCGTGGAATACACTGGAGGAACAGGCGCCGAATCAGAGTGTGCCTGCCTATACCGGTACGGCAGCGGTCCAGCCGAAACCGCTCAAGCAGCGGCCGGGAACAGGTGCCAGTGCCGTGCGGATATCGGAAATATCGGCGGAGGAAATGCCGCGGATGGTGATGGGCATTGACGAACTGGACCGGGTCCTGGGCGGCGGAATTGTCGAGGGGTCCCTGATTCTGGTCGGCGGTGACCCGGGAATTGGAAAATCGACGCTGCTCCTTCAGGCTTCAGACAAAATTGCCGGGATGGGGAAGCGGGTTCTGTATATTTCCGGTGAGGAATCGGTCCGGCAGATCAAGATGCGTGCGGACCGGCTTGGCATCAGCTCGGATAATCTGCTTGTACTCAGTGAAAATGCCCTGGATCAGCTGGAAACCAGATGGACAGAGATCGGACCGGATGTCATGATCATCGACAGTATTCAGACCATGTACCGGCCGGATATGAGCAGTGCGCCCGGATCGGTTTCTCAGATCCGGGAATGCACCAGTGTGCTGATGCGGATGGCCAAGACAACGGGATGTGCGATCTTTCTGGTGGGACATGTGACCAAGGAAGGCGCCATTGCCGGACCGCGTGTGCTTGAGCATATGGTGGATGTGGTGCTGTATTTTGAGGGTGACCGGCAGCATCAGTACCGAATTCTGAGGGCGGTAAAGAACCGCTTTGGTTCCGTCAATGAGATCGGCATTTTTGAGATGCGGGAGGAGGGAATGTGCGGAATTGCCAATCCCTCCGAGATGCTTCTGGCGGAGCGGGCCAGCAATGTTCCCGGGTCCTGCGTGCACTGTGCGCTTGAGGGCACCCGTCCCATGCTGGTGGATGTACAGGCCCTGGCGCTGCAAAGCGCATTCGGGACACCCAGACGGACAACAAACGGTTTTGACAGCGGACGTCTGGCACTGCTGCTGGCCGTTCTTGAAAAACGTGCCGGTGTTTCCCTGTTTAATCAGGATGTGTACATCAATGTGGCCGGCGGTCTGGATCTTTCCGAGCCGGCTGCGGACCTGCCCCTTCTGGCCGCGGTTGCATCCAGTGCCCGTGAAACGTGTATTCCGCCGGACTGGGCGGTGATGGGGGAGATTGGCCTGGCAGGTGAGGTCCGGGCCATCTCACAGATTGACCGGCGGATTGCCGAGTGCAAGCGCCTCGGATTCCGCTCCATCGTCATTCCGCGACAGAACAACAAACGGCTGAAAGCCCAGGAAGGCGTCCGGGTTTACGGCGTTGAAACGCTTGCAGAGGCAATCAGCATCCTGATGGGCTGACTGTCCGGCAGGATGCTGCGCCGAATCGGACGGGGCGGATACGGGAAAGCATGCCCTGATGCAGGGGACACCCCTGAGGACAATACAAACAAAGGCCGCTCATAGAGCGGCCTTTGTTCATATGTTCTTTCGTGTTGTTTTGCAGGAGAAGGACGTATCAGAAATCGGTCCGGATGATCATCAGAAGCTGATGATCATATCCCTCGGGCAGCATGTCATAGGTGACAGGGACCTTGAGCTGCTCTCTCAGGTCATCGAAGACGGAAGAGAGACTCCTGAGGCGGCCGTCCAGCTGCGGGAACAGGTCACCGTAGATCTGGTCAAGGCCCTCGTGGATGCCCTCATCAAGCGCGGCGGTACCGTCGGAAAGGGTGACAGAGCCATCGTAGAGCTTTGCAGAACCCTCAGACAGTTTTCCGGCACCTTCCTGCAGGCTAGCAGCGCCGGTATGAATCTTTCCGGCTGCGGCATTCAGTTCGGTCATGCCATCAGCCAGTGTGCCGGCACCGGTGTTTAGCGTCTCTGCGCCGTCTTTGAGCGTGTCAATGCCGTCACAGAGTTTCGCGGTTCCCTCGGTAAGCAGCTTGGCTCCGCCGGAAAGCTGACTGCTTCCGTCGGCGGCCTGTGAAACGCCATCTGTATAGGTCTTCAGACCTGTTATGAACGTATTCACGGAATCAAGACGGCCAAGAAGATCCTTAAGGCTCTCGGTTACCGTCTGCGCATCCGGATTGGACAGTGCCTTGTCGACGGCAGCCTTAATCTGTTTCTGAACATCCTCACTCTTCATGTTTTCCTGGATCAGGCTTTCCTTCTGTGCCCTGACCTCATTTTCAATCGCCGCGGTGATTTCAGAACTCTTCATTTTTTCCTCAACGGCGGCGGTAAGGAGCTTTTGTTTGTCCTCGGGGATCTGTCCCGCTTCAGCGGCTTTCAGATAACTTTCTGCATCCATCTTTATATCCGCTGCCGCCAGCACGCCTTCAAGGACTTTCGCCTGAACGGCCTCAGTCACTCCGGCAGTGATTTTGCCCGTGTTTTCCTCGACCTTCTTTGTCACCTGTTCCTCGGCGGTTTTTTCTGCCAGGGCACGGATGCCATCCGGGGAAAGGGTGTCGAGGATGGTGCTGAGCACCTCATGATAGTTGTCAGCTGTCAGTTCCGGAATGACGATCCCGTTTTTCTCGAGGGAAGGAGCGGCTGCGGCAAGACTCTGATTTGCGGTGTCCAAAATGGCCTTAAAGATCTCTGCGGCTCCCTGATTCAGGGCAGCGCTGTTTTCATCCAGCGTCGCAAGGCCCTGATTCAGTGTGCTGAGTCCGTCATTCAGTTCTTTGGCACCCGTGTTGACCTGACCGGCGCCGGCTGATACCAGAGTCACGCCGTTTTTAAGGGAATTGCTGCCATCTGCCAGTTTTCCGGCGCCTTCCGTGGCATCCTGCATGCCTTTAACAAAGGTGCCTGTTCCCTCGGTCAGGGTGCCTGCGCCCTCGTACAGCGTTCCGATTCCGTCTTTCAGTGTTCCGATTCCCTCTTTGAGGCCGGAAGCACCCTCTGACAGAGCGGCGGTTCCGTCGACCAGCTGACGGATGCTGTTGAACGCATCGCTGACTTTGTCGTGATAATCCGGCTGTTTTGTGGCGTTATGGAGTGCATCCAGGGAGGCAGTGGTTTCGCGGAGGAGGGTCTGCAGTTCATCTGCCTCATCATCAAGCTGGTCGGCGAGACTGCTGAGGGGATCTGCGGTCACGACGCTCATCATCCATTTGATGTCGGGGTGATCCACATCCGCCTCAATGGTAATGGAATCTGCCAGATCAAGGGTGGTACTTGTCAGATCCACGCCGAGGAGCGCAAAGCCGACAATGACCTGACGTGAACCGCTTTCAAGGATGGTGCCATGGTCCACGGTGATTCCGCTGACGCCGCCGCCCATGACCGGGAGGGCGGACAGGGCAAGGAACGGTGCCTTTTCCGGGGCGTCATAGGTGATGGACATGGACAGGTGACCGGCGGCGCCGGAAAGGTCGGCAGGTGCCAGTTCCTTGCCATCCAGCGTCATTGTGACGGCGGGGATGACCGGGGGCTTCTGGTCAGAGGTGCCCTGATAATTGACATCGGCCCCGCCGGCCTTGAAGGTCAGCGCTTTGCCGTTTTGCGTAAACTGGACATTTTCACCGGTGATCTGAATATTGCTGAGAATCGTTTCATCCGTAAGCTCGCTCAGTGCATCCGGGTTTTTCAGACGGATGGCGTCGGTGACAGAGGTAACATGTCCCTGCGCATCACCGGTGACAAACAGGCGTTCCTGTTTATTCGGTTCTGCCGAGGCACCAGCCAGCAGTGAGGTACAAAGAACAGCCATGAGAACTAACGAAGACGTTTGCTTTCTCATTTTTGAGACTTCCTTTCTTTAGCGGCTTTTAATCCCAGTGTTGTATGGATAATAATCGGGTCCAGCAGACGGAGCAGTGCCGGAAGGAGGAACAGAACAATTCCGACCGAACAGAGCGCGCCGCGGGAGATCAGGGTGCACATGGAGGAAATGATGTCGATGTCGGAGTACAGGCCGACGCCGATGGTGGCGGCGAAGAAGCCGATGCCGCTGACCAGAATGGACTGAGCGGACTGGGCGACGGCCTTTGTAACGGATTCACCGGCATCCAGTCCGGACTGCCGTGCCTGCAGATAACGGGTCGTCATCAGGATGGCGTAGTCGACGGTTGCGCCCAGCTGGATCGTGGAGATCAGGATCGGCGCCACGAAAACCAGGGTCGTTCCGCGATAGTAGGGGATGGCCAGGTTGACGGCAATGGCGGTTTCGATGACCGCGACCAGCAGGATCGGCAGCGAGATGGACTTGAGAACGAACATGATGATGACAAAGATCGCAACGATGGAGATCATGCTGACAACCGTAAAGTCATGATCGGTGCAGGCGATCAGGTCCTTTGTGCAGGGAGCCTCGCCGATCAGCATGCCGGTGGGATCATACCGCTTCAGGATGGCCTCCAGTTTGTCGATCTGCGCATTCACCTCATCCGAGGAGATGATGTAGGAGGAATTCAGCAGGATCAGCTGGTAACGGTCTGTCTTGACCAGACTGACGATGTCCGGGGGCAGAATGCTTTCCGGAATGGATTTCCCCAGGAGGGAATCCAGACAGACAACGGCGGTGATTCCATCCACCTTTTTCATTTCCTCTGTCATATCCACGATTTCATTCTGCGGAACGGAGGAATCTACCAGAATCAGGTGGGTTGTTGAGACGTCAAAGGTTTCCTCAAGGGCTTTGTTGGCCTGCACGGAAGGCAGGAAAGAGGGCATGACCGAACTCATGTCGTAGTAAACGTTCAGGTGATTGTATCCATAGAAGCCCGGGACAATCAGCAGGGCAAAGATGATGCTCAGCAGTACATAATGCCGGGCCACGAACCGGCTGATTCCGCCCACATTCGGGAGAAGCGGCCGGTGAGAGGTTTTTTCAATGACTTTATCCAGACACAGAATCATGCAGGGGAGCACGGTCAGGGTTCCCAGAACCCCCAGGACAACGCCCTTGCTCATGACGATGCCCAGATCACGGCCGAGGGTAAAGGACATGAAACAGATGGAAACGAAACCGGCGATGGTAGTGAGGCTTGAACCGGTAATGGCGGCAAAGGTTTCATGAACCGCTTCGACCATGGCCCCCTCAGGATCGCCCATTTCATTCTTTCTGGCCTTGTATGCGTGCCAGAGGAAAATGGAGTAATCCAGTGTGACACCCAGCTGCAGAACCGCTGCCACGGCTTTGGTGATGTAGGAGATCTCGCCGAGCAGGACGTTGGTCCCCAGGTTCCACAGAATGGAGATGCCGATGCAGATGAGGAAGATAAAGGGCAGCAGATACGATTCCATGGTGAGCATCAGCACGATGCAGCACAGTGCAACGGCGATGGCCACATAGGTGAATTCCTGATCTTCCACGATCTGCTTGGTATCCGTCACGATGGCGGAAAGACCGGCAATCATGCACTGTTCTCCGGCAACCGTCCGCAGCTGTTTTACCGCGTTCATGGTTTCCTCGGAGGACGAGGTGGAATCAAAGAAAACGGCAAACAGCCGTGCATCTCCGTTTCTGAACATCTTTCGAACGTCAGCGGGGATGATCTCATCGGGAATCAGACTGTCCGTCAGACTGGCATACCCGATGACCGAATCAACGTGCGGGACCGCAGCGATTCGCTTTTCAAGGGCTTTCTGCTGTTCTTCTGTCAGTCCCTGGGTAATGCCAAGGGAGAAAGCGCCTTTGCCAAATTCCTGAATCAGCAGTTCCTGGCCCTTAACGGTATCCAGGTCCTGCGGAAGATAGTAGAGAATATCGTACTTGACTTTTGTTGCATTCATTCCCAGATAAGCGGGGATCAGCAGCAAAAGAGACAACAGGATAACCAACACACGGTGTCGGATCATCCATTGCGTGAATCGCTTCACAAGAATGCCTCCTTTATAAAATGCTGAATCATTAACAGACATAGTGTCTGTTAACTTTATGGATGTAGTATAGCCATACATTCGAAAAGAGTCAACGGGTATTTTTGGTAAAAATGTTCAATAACAGACACTCATGTCGGCAAATGTCGATTAACGGACAGAAACTGAAAAAATAGTTCTGCCGGCAGGAACGGGAAGGCATATTCCTGTTACGACAAGGAGCAAAATCGGAAGCGTCCGGCTGATCATGAAAAAAAGGATCAATCTGCCGGGTCCTGGGTGGACAGACGGGTGAAAATGTGGGAATAGGCTGTTTGTTGACTTTTAAGTCGGCGGGGATTAAAATGGTGATGGTAGTGGATGTATTACAGAGCCTGAGAAGGGAGGCGTGACCGAGTTGGGAATGATGGATGTAAAAACGAAAGAGTACATGAAAAAACCAGAGCGTTTTGCTTCGATGTTTAACTTTCTGATTTACGACGGGGAGCCGGTAATCAAGCCGGAGAATCTTAAGCCGGTTGATTCAACAGAGGCCACAATCATAGACAGCAACGGAGTGGAAGTTTCTGTACAAAAATTCAGAGACGCCTTGGATGCATGGGGAATATTGGAGGATGACCATGCGGTGTATGTGCTGCTCGGAGAGGAGTTTCAGTCCGAGGTCCACTACGCAGGCCCTGTAAAAGACATGGTTTATGATGCCGTTAACTACGTCGATCAGGTAAAGCAGTTAACGAGAAAATATCGCAGGAAAAACGATGATGCAGAAATTGCTTTTGAGCCGGATGGAGTAAAGATCAGACTGACTCATGCAGAGTTCCTGTCGGGATTAAAAAAAGGCGATAAACTGAAACCGGTTATCACTTTGATGGTGTATTTGGGCACAGGTAAGTGGGATGGACCAAGGTCTTTACACGATATGCTGTATTTTCCAGACAAGCGGCTAAAGGCTTTTGTACCCAATTACAAACTGAATCTGATTGTGCCAAAAAAGTTAAAGAATAGTGATTTCAGCAAGTTTGACCCGGACCTTGGATTTCTGCTGAAGGTCCTGAAACTCGGAGAAAAGGGTCTCCCTGAAATGATTTCTGAACCTCAATATCAAAGTGTTGACGGAGAGACGGCACGGCTGGCGAACGATATTGCAAAACTTGGGTTGGAGATTGTAATTGACGAAGGAGGTAAGGCAGACATGTGCAAGGCTATGGAAGAATTTAAAAAGAAGACTCTGGTTGAGGGTGGAATCAAAGCATTCCGGACTGTTTGGGGAAATGACGATAAAAAGATCGTAGAGGCAGTCTGCAAAATGTTAGAGGTAACGCCTGCATATGTAAGAAGGATAATGAACGACTCAACTACATCTGCCGCCACGGTCAGAGCATAATGAAGATGGTTTGAGTATACATCCTCCGATTGCCATGCCGACAGGTTTGGCGGTTGGAGGAACTTTTTGTTCGTTTCTTCGTTATAACCCTTGTAATCCCGCCCGATTCGTGATAACTGGATTCTCCAATTCAGGTTGAAAGTATGGTATAATCGTTTTGTCCGATTCCAGACGGAATGGGCTTTACACGAAATGCTTCATTTTCCAGATGAGCGGTAAAGGCTTTTGTATCCGATTACAAACGGAATCTGATTGTGCCAAAAGAGTTAGAGAATAATGATTTCAGCAAGTTTGACCCGGATCTTGGATTTCTGCTGAAGGTCCTGAAACTTGGAGAAAAGGGTCTCCCTGAAATGATTTCTGAACCTGAATATCAAAGTGTTGACGGAGAGACGGCACTGCTGGCGAACGAAATTGAAAGACTTGGGTTGGAGATTGGTATCGACGAAGGAGGTAAGGCAAATATGTGCAAGGATATGGAAGAATTTAAAAAGAAGACTCTGGTTGAGGGTGGAATCGAAACCCTCCGGGGGGTTCTGGGAAATGACGATAATAAGATTGTACAGGTAGTTTCTCAACAGCTAAAGGTAACGCCTGCATATGTAAGAAGGATAATGAACGGCTCAACCACATCTGCCGCCACGGTCAGAGCATAATGAAGATGGTTTGAGTATCTTCATCCTCCAATCACCATGCCGATGTGATTTCAGTATGTTTGACCCGGATCTTGGATTTCTGCTGAAGTGCCTGAAACTCGGAGAAAAGGGTCTCCCTGAAATGATTTCTGAACCTGAATATCAAAGTGTTGACGGAGAGACGACACTGCTGGCGAACGAAATTGGAAAACTTTGGTTGGAGATTGTAGTCGACGAAGGAGGTAAGGCAGACATGTGCAAAGCGATGATTGAGCACGATAAAAAAAAGAAAGTTGAGGGTGGAATCGAAGCATTCCGGACTGTTTGGGGAAATGACGATAAAAAGATCGTAGAGTCAGTCTCTAAAGTGTTCAAAGTAACACCTGTATATGTAAGAAGCATAATGAAGGGCTTAACCACATCTGCCGCCACGGTCAGAGGATAAAAGATGGTGTGAGCAGCTTCATCCTCCAATCGCCATGCCGACAGGTTTGGCGGTTGGAGGATTTTTGTCCGTTTCTTTGTTGTGATCCTTGTATCCTTGTAATCCTGCCGGGCTCGTGATAGCTGGATTCTCCAATTCAGGTTGAAAGTATGTTATAATCGTTTTGTCCGATTCCAGACGGAAAGGGATTTACACGATATGCTTTTTTTCCCAGATGAGCGGCTAAAGGCATTTGTACCCGATTACAAACTGAATCTGATTGTGCCAAAA
>DGWH01000053.1:1692-8868 GCA_002395225.1 Christensenella sp. UBA4263 | reverse complement strand
CGCGAATGGTCCGGGGCTGTTATCTGCCGGGCACCGGCTGACATCAGGCGATGCACAGCTTTTCTGCCAGCAGATCGACTGCATGGGCAACGCTGTCGGAATCATGGGTGATTTCCTCGCGGATATCATGCATGATAAAATGCCGGCAGGAGTCATCCCATCTTGAAATGCGGAAAAAGACATCACTGATATCCTCAGGCTTCGAGCGGATTTCGTCCAGACAGGATTGAATGAAGACATTGTATTCATTTCCGCGGGACGCGCTGCGGGTGTTCATCAGCCTTGTCAGATCCTGTTTATCTTTCATGAGTATGCGCCTCCTGATCACAAGGATTGGAATCGATATGGATAATATACAGTCTTTTAAAGGAAATTTCAACAGTTTTTGGAAAAAACTTTTAAATAAAAAGTATATACAAAATGGATAGATGAAAAAAAGCGTTGTGATTCTGCTTTGGGATCATATGAAATCCGCCTAAAAATGAAAACGACCGGCAGAAACGGTTTCCCCGCGCTTCCGCATGCGCTGTCTCTCTGGCCAGAGAGGAAAGATTTGTCAGTTTGTCAAGCACCAAAAGCGCCAAAACAGGCTGATGCGGCCGGAATTCTATTGCAGAAACAGGTGGAACGTGCTATACTCTGTACAGCTAAAAAAAACAGGCGGAAATCCGCCGGAAAGAGAGTATCCGTATGGGCAAATTTATCATGAGAAAAGTCCCCACAGGCATCATGTTTGACCTGAAGGGCGCAGAGGATGAGACCCTGCTGACCTCTGAGGTTTACAAGTCCAAGGCAAGCTGCAAGGCCGGCATCGCCAGCATTGTCAAGAATGCCGCGGGTGAAATTGAGGATCAGACGGTTGCGGAGCCGATACGTCAGAGACATCCCAAATTTGAACTGTACAAGGACAAGAAGGATGAATTCCGTTTCCGTCTGAAGGCAACGAACGGACAGGTCATCGGCAGCTCCAAAGGATTCGACAAGAAGGAAGACTGCGAGAAGGCCATTGCCGACGTCAAGGCAAATGTGAAGAAAGCAAAGATCGTTGAGCCGGAGAAGACTGAGGAAAAGAAAACCGAAAAGAAATAAGCAACCGGTGCTAGAACCGTCAGCATTCGCTGACGGTTTTTTTAAGGGACGGCCGCGCGCTGATAAATGGTCAGATGCAGGCAGGGCCAGATGACAATGTTGAGGAGTACAAACATCCATGAACAGCAGAGGACTGAATGCCTATATTGGCGATAAAGCTTTTTACAGACGCCTGATGCGGATTGCAATGCCGGTCATGCTTCAGAACGGCATCACGAATTTTGTTTCCCTTCTGGACAACATCATGGTCGGCGCTGTAGGAACGGAACAGATGACCGGTGTTTCCATTGTCGGACAGCTGCTGTTCGTTTTTTACCTGTGCATCTTTGGCGGTCTTTCCGGCGCCGGGATTTTTACCTCCCAGTACTACGGACGCTCTGACCTTGAAGGGGTCAGAAACACCTTTCGCTTCAAGTTCTGGCTGGGGCTCATTCTCTTTGCCGCGGGAACGGGCATCTATCTGCTCTGGGGGGATAACCTGATCGCCCTGTATCTGCACGACGGAGGGGAAACCGGGGATATTGCCGTGACGGCGGACTATGGCAGCAAATACCTCAAGATGATGCTGTATGGCCTCCTTCCGTTTGTGATTCAGCAGATCTATTCCACCACCCTTCGCGAAACGGGCGAAACATTCATGCCGATGATGGCAGGTATCATTGCCATCCTGGTCAACCTGGTGTTCAACTATATCCTGATTTTCGGCCATTTTGGCGCCCCGGCGATGGGTTGTGTCGGCGCCGCGCTGGCAACGGTTCTCTCGCGCTATGTGGAGTGCCTGATTGTCGTGATCTGGTCACACCGGCATCCAAAGCGGGTTCCGTATATCCGGGGCCTTTACAGCCGCCTTTCCGTTCCGCTCAACCTGACCCGGCAAATCTCTGTCAAGGGCCTTCCGCTGCTGATTAATGAGGCGCTCTGGTCATCCGGGATGGCGGCCGTGACACAGTGCTATTCCACGTTCGGACTGGCCGTGGTGGCAGGACTCAACATTGCAACCACCATATCCAATCTCTTTTCGGTCATCTGGATGGCCATGGGAACGGCCGTATCCATTATTGTCGGCCAGCAGCTTGGGGCCAATGCCTTTGAGGAGGCGAAAGCCTCTGTGCGGAAAATCATGCTCTTTTCCATTGTCTCCTCCGTGGCAGTTGCGGCTGTCGTGATTCTCCTGGCACCGCTGTTTCCGGAACTTTACAACACGACAGAGGAAGTGAAGCGTCTGGCGGTCGGATTTCTCTGCATTTCCATGGCGGTCTCGCCGGTCCATGCCTTTGCCAACGCGGCCTATTTCACCCTGCGCTCCGGCGGCAAAACCTGGATCACCTTCGCCTTTGACAGCCTGTATCTCTGGGTTCTCCGTCTCCCGGTGGTCCGTGCGCTGATTGCCTTTACCTCACTGCCGATCATGGCCATCTTTGTGATCAGCAACCTGATTGATCTGGTCAAATGTGTCCTGGGATACATTCTTTTGAAACGCGGAACCTGGGTGCATAACATTGTGGAGTCCATCTGATAAAGCGTCAGCCATGGCCGCAGATTTTGAAAAAAACCGGCGAATTTCGGTAACATGGCGTTTTTTTCATCGTATAATATATTGAAGAATGGTCTCGGATGATGTAAGATACTGTCGGGGAAAATTGACATTCCCTGCCTTTAGGGACATTTTGAAAGCTCCCCGGAGCTTTCTGGATATAGGAGCGGCCCTGTCGCGCAGCGACAGTTAAGTCAAATCCAGGCTTCATGCAATGCTGCTCCGGCAAACGACCAACATTGAGGCCTGCAAAGGAGTGGCCCTGTCGCGCAGCGACAGTAAGTCAAATCTGGGCCAGAACAAAGCTGGTCCGGCAAACGACCAACATTGAGGCCTGCAAAGGAGATAATGAGAATGAGAATCAGGAAGATGCTTGCCCTGTTGATGGCGGTTTGTGTTCTGCTTGCAGTCACACCCGGGACACGGAGTGCGTATGCGGCCGGGTCTGTCCAAATTCTGAGTTCAGCAGACTTTCATTCCTTTGTCATTGCTTATGATGAAAACACGCGTGAACTTTCGCTGGAGGGAGCTGGAAAGGTTCCGGCTCTTTCAGATGAGAGGGCAACGCCATGGGCAGATTACAGTACAAAGATTACCACATTGTCCATCGGGGAGGGAATTACCTCCATCGGGTCCGGCGCCTTTGCCGGTCTGGTGAATCTGGACACGGTGATTTTCCCGTCGACCATCAAGTTCATTGAAACAGATGCCTTTATCGGATGCAACAACATCACGAACATCATTTTCCCGGGTTCCATGAGTTACCTTGAGGAACTCATCAGCGAAAATTCCGTTCGTGAACTGCTGCGTTCCGTAAAAGGGGAAAACAGCACGACGGCAGCGACGAATGCCCGGGGAGGTGCAGCGGAATCACCCAATCCGCGCCGCGGCGGAACTGGCAGCAATACCAGCGGCCGCGGCTATAACCGCGGCGGCAGCCAGGATTCCGGTGAAGCCCGGGATTATCGGCCGAATCAGGAGGACGAGGTGAAAACCCCTGCGCCGGAAAAAACGCCCGGCCCGGATGAAACGGTCGATCCCAAAAAGACGGCTGACCCCAAAAAGACAGCGGATCCCAAAGAGACGGAGACACCGGCGCCTGAGGAGCCGACGCCTGAACCGGATTATGTGAAGACGAATGAACAGGGGCAGAAGATTGAGGAAAAGGTGACACAGCCGGACGGAACGGCTAAAATCATCAAGTATACGTACAGCTATGACGGCGAGATTCAGTCAACCTTCGAACAGTTAGTGGATAAATCCGGAAATGTGCTCAGTGAGTCGACCATTTCGACCAGCAAATACATCACCAATGAAGGTGAATATGTCGAGAGCACGTCGAATAAGACGGTCTTTGCGAACGGGGATACACAGTCGATAACCGATATCGTCAAAATGGACGAAAACGGGCAGAAGCTCTCTGAGGAAACCTACTCGGAGACGAAGGACAAGAACGGAATCGTTATCGGAAAAGACACCACGGTCAACAAGTATGAAAACGGCCAGCTGAAGCAGTCCATGATCACCTCCACCGATAAGGATAAGAATTCGGTCGAAAAAACCATCGACTACAACGGTGAGGACGGAAAAGACTACGGACACGTCGTTACAAAGACCAACGGTCAGGTCACGCAGTATGAGGAGTATACCGTTGAAACGAATGGGAATACGGTAACCACCTCCGGTGTCATCAAAAAAAGTGAGAATGATCCGGAGAGCATCAGTACGTATACAAAGACCGAGACCCAGAATGAAGACGGGACCATTTCGGCCGTCAATGAGTATTCCGGAAATATTGATGGAAGAACCAATGTCAATATGACCGATACCATCCAGTATGACAAAGACGGGAACTTTACCAGCGGATCACGGACATGGTCAGACAGCGAGGTAGCGGCAGGATCTGCTGTGATTGATGAGCAGGGACGCATCACGAGCGGACAGGTTAACTATATTACCGGTTCGGTGGACAACATCACCTCCGTCCAGTATGATGAGGACGGCAATTCCATGAAGGTTGGCACTTACACGGAAAGCGGAAGCGGAAAAGTCGAACAGTATACCGAAACGTCTTCTGCGGATGGCAGCAATACATACAGAAACGGAACAGTCACAAAGATCCTTCAGGACGAAGCCGGGAACAGCTATACGCAGTCGTTTGCGTTTAATCAGGAAACCATTATCAAGGAAACCGGTGAAATGACGGTCGACCGGAATGAAACCGATGCAGCCGGAAACACGGTTGGCGATAAAAAGGAGTATGACGCAGCCGGAACGTATACGCAGAGAACAGAGTCTTTTACGAAAAGCAACGGAGACTCGGATTCAACGGTCAAGAGAATAAAAATCGTCGAAGAAGGTGAACAGACCGTCGTATACGAGGAACCGATTGGCGGCTCATATGTCAAGAACAAGGGAGACGGCTCAGTTGTCGCAGAGAGCTATCAGGTTCTTGAGGCAGAGGGAGCCACGACATATAGTCCGACAGGACGCACGGGGACAATCACAACGACCCAGAAAGACGGAACCGTCACCGAGGAAACCTATCAGCGTACCTTTGCGGAAAACAGGGTTGATACCATTGGCGGAACCATTACGACGACAAATGCAGACGGGTCCGTTGAGGTAAAGCAGTATACCGGGACGACCTATTCCAATTCAACCGTTATCAATGAGTATCGAAATGGCGACGTTTATGTCAACGGCGTCAAAGTCGGAACCTTTGATGATGTCTATCATGATGACGGAAACGGGAACACCTATACATACAATGCCGTTACGCGGGACGATGGAAGTCAGAATATCAGCCAGAGATCCAATTCCGGCGGGGTGACAACACAGATTGTTTCGAATAAAGATACCAGCGGAAACGAAACGTACTATGAGTCGAAAAATGACAGAGAAACCTATGGCTGGGAGAAAACATCAACTTCTACGTCAGTTTACACGGTAACCTATGATGCAGATGGAAAGTCAACCAAAACGACGTATCAGCAAAACGCGGATGGTTCTAGAGAGAGGAAGATAGAACAAAAGACAAACCAGGGAACCTATACGTACGAAACCAAGGAGGACGGGAATGGCTGGACAACCAGAACGTATTTGGACGGTGTTGAGCAGGGAAACGGACAAACTGCAGATAATTCTGTGGTAAAGTCGATTCAAGAACAGACGATTCCTTCCTCTGCAAAAGAAATAACGAAAAACACGCAGAATTACGAGGTCCCGTCAGAGGGAAGCGCTTCAAATGCACAGGAATCGTCTCCTGAACCGAATGCCGTAACGAATACCGTAAACGAAACCGGAGAAGCACAGCCGGCCGAACAAACCAATCCGACAGTGTCGGGCAAAAAAATGTTATCCATTTCCCGAATGATGCTGCCTGGCCTGCAGGAGGACGATCCGGATACGGAGGATGACCCGGATACGGATGAAGGAATCGCTGATACAAATCTGACAACGTCTGCAGGAAGCAGTCTGATTCCGGATGCTTTGTCAGATCCGGCAGAACAACCTTTGACAGAAGAGCCGGAATCGACTGAACCGGAGAAACAGCTGAATCCGCTGGAGATAACGCTAAAAGCATTTGACAGAGTTGCTAAAGGAGCAGGAAACCGAATTACGGAGAAACTGGGGGCACCTGCGGCGGGACCCGAAACGGATGCGCTCGGAAGCAAAGAAACGGAGGAAGACGGAAACGCCGGTCTGAAAGACTTCCAAAATAAGGACGACGGGACGAGAGAACCGGGTACGAAGGAGGATGAGGACCAGGATACGAACAAAACTGAAACGGATCTGAAAGAAACGCCTGAAGACGATAAGAACTTGTTGGACGGCGCTGAAACAGAACCGGATGAACAGGACACGGGAGACGATGCCGGGCAGCCTGGGCAGACGAGTACGGTGATAAAAACAGAGAAAGAACAGGAGACGGATAAACAGGCCGTAACGGTTCCGTATCAGTCCAGCCTGCAGGAGGCGTTTGCTGAAAAGGAAGCGAGCATCGATCTGAAGGACGTTGAAGATCTTCCTGTGCTGGAACCTGTCGTACTGGGGAAAAAAGAAGCGGATGCAGTTCCTGAAGCGGATAAGAAAGGCACAGAGGAGAATTCGTCAGTGACAAAACCTGCAGCAGAGGATGAAGCAGAAAAACTGACAGAGAACCCCAGGTCCGGAACGGATGAAACAAAAGGACCTGAGAGTTCCGCAAATGTCCCGCAGACCACAGCCGGAACAGAGAAAACACAGAATCCTGGTGCGGCAGGGACAGATCTCATCCAGGAAAAAGAAGCAGCCGCGGATGCCGGCGGAACGCGTGTTGAACAGACAGAAAGTGTGGACACGATGACAGATGCCGGCGATGATGAATCCGGGGAGGGTTCGGATAAGCCGGAGAAAACAGATCCGACGGTGCAAACCGGGACCACAGGAGAGCAGACAGAGAAAGAAACGCCGGCTGCTTTTTCGGATGCCGATCAGCCGATAATCCCTGAAACGCCGGTTACCGGAGATGAGGATCCGGAGGAAACCGAGAAACCGGAGGAACCCGAGGA
>DGWH01000053.1:630-1630 GCA_002395225.1 Christensenella sp. UBA4263 | reverse complement strand
CCGAGGACCCGGAGGACAACAACGGTGAATCTGCAGAGGAAAGACGGGCCAGAGAACGGGAAGAAGCCCTGCTGATGGGCATGACAGATTCCGAGCGCCAGAAATATGAGAATATGAAAGGCCAGGAGGAAGCGGCTGCCGCAGCGCAGGCAGAGAATAAAACGGAGGAAGCGGCTGCTGCAGGGCAGGCAAAAGATCAATCTCCTGATGCGGTTAATCCTGTCAATCCTTCGGATTCCGGGACAAAGGATGAGCCACCTGCCGGAGCGTCCGGAGGCGCTTCCGGGGATGGCGGAACGCAGGACAAAACAGAGACTCCTTCGGATAATCCTGGTGCGGCGGGCGCAGGATCAGACGGAGTTTCCGGGACGAATCCGGGAGAGCCGGGTGACATTCCGGAGAATCAGACGGAAAAGACGGATGAGGATGAGGATCTGGTTACCGTTTCTGCCGATGATTTCCTGAAGATAACGGAGTCGGCCCCCCTGATGATCCCGGAGGTGCCGGAAGTGCCGCCGGTGACTCCGACAGAGAACAGCGGATCATCTGATGGCAATGAATCCGGATATTCCGGAGGAAATGACGGGGATTATGAGGGCTATGACTACGGTTCAGATGACTATTCATATGATGATTTTGGTTATGGTGAACCGGAAGCTGGTCCATATAGCGATGCCTTCCCCGGCATGGAATTCATTGATTTTGAGAACATGACGGAGGAAGAACTGGCAGAGTATGTCCGCAATGGTGTACTGCCGAGCGGGATTATTCTGCTGGGTGCCGGAAACAAGGATGCGCAGACGAATCCTGCGGCCGCGACCGGCGCAACGACATCTGTTCCCGCACCGGCGGCCGGTGCACCGACATCCGCTCCTGCGCCGGCAGCCAGTGAGGCAACGTCAGCTCCTGCGCCGGCAGCCAGTACAGCGACGTCCGCTCCTGCGCCGGCTACCAGTGAACTGACATCGGCTTCTGCACCGGCAGTCAGTGAGGCAGCATC
>DGWH01000053.1:0-459 GCA_002395225.1 Christensenella sp. UBA4263 | reverse complement strand
GCGGCCAGTGAACCGACATCGGATCCTGAACCGGCGGCCAGTGAGGCAACATCAGCTGCTGAGCCCGCGGCCAGTGAACCGACATCGGATTCTGCGCCTGCGGCCAGCGAACCGTCATCGGAACCTGCAGCCAGTGAGTCTGCACCTGAGGTGACGGAGAGTACGGAAGTATCCCGCGCAGCAATGAATCACGGTGAGAAACCCACACTGATTGCCAGAATTGCCAAATTCTTTACAAGAGGGTAAAAACCGTCGAAACGACTGGGAAAAGGCCGCCGGATAAGCAAATGTCCGGCGGCCCTTTTTGCGTTCCCTTTGCGGATGAAACCGCCGGATGATCTCCGCGAATGTCTCCCTGAGGGGTAGGAGCTATCCGAGACCTGTCGCTGAATGGATGAAGAAATGCCGAAAGCCTTGACTTTCTGGTTAATGTTGGCTAAACTGAATCCCGGAGTCGCA
>DGWH01000079.1 GCA_002395225.1 Christensenella sp. UBA4263 | reverse complement strand
GCCGGCCAGATGGGCCGCCATTCCTGCCGCGGCAATGATCACCCCAAAGCCCTTTGCGCGGGCATTGACCGCAAAGTCCCGTGCCTCAGCCGGCGTACGGTGCGCGGAATACACATGAACCTCAAAGGGAATCCCCAGTGCTTTCAGCTGATCCGTCGCTTTGCGGACCACCGGCAGATCGCTGTCGCTTCCCATGATAATGCCAACTTTTTTCATCTGTTTTCCTCCCTTGTCCGGCATTGGGCCTTTTTTCCTGCCCCTCAATCGGAATTCCGCCTTAGTTTACTCCTATTTCCGAACATTGTCAACACATAATGTGTAAACGTTCCGGAAGAGAAATAAAAACACGAACGTTCGTATTTTATAACGTTCGTGTTTTCAGGCATGAGGTTTGTTCAGTTCTCACAAAAGAGCGACCTTGGTTTCACAGTAAATGCAACGATATTCCTTTTTTTCACGGTTGGTCAGACGAAATTTGTGCGCCAGTTCCTGTTCACAGCTGGTGATGCAGCGCGGATTTTTGCAGCGGATGACATTGACCAGCATTTCCGGCATCTCAATCCGTCTTTTTTCCACCAGTGACCCATCCCGGATGATGTTCACCGTGGCGCCGGGATCCACGTACCCGATGACGTTAAAGTCCACCGGAATATTCGCATCTACCTTGATGATGTCCTTGCGGCCCAGCTTGGCGGAACTGACATTGGTCAGCAGCGCCACCGGCGCCGACACGTTTTCAAGGCCCAGCAGGTTGTACAGCTTCCGGCCCAGGCCGGCCGTAATATGATCAATGACAATTCCGTTCCGGATGGCATCTACTCTCATAATTTTCCCGCCTCCTTGAGCAGCATCAGGATCAGCGCCATGCGCATGTACTTTCCGTTGAGCACCTGCTTGAAGTAGCAGGCCCGGGGATCCTCATCCACCGCCACGCTGATTTCATTGACCCGCGGCAGGGGATGCATGACGCACAGGTCCGGCCGTCCCTTTTTCATCTTCTCCGGCGTCAGAATGTAGCTGTCCTTGAGGCGCAAATAGTCCTCCTCATTGAAGAAGCGTTCCCGCTGGACTCTGGTCATATACAGAATGTCCAGTTCCCCGATCACCTGTTCCAGGCTGGTCGTCTCCGTATACGGAATGTTCTTTTCCCGCAGGCAGTCATTTTTCACATAGCCGGGCAGTTTCAGTTCCTCGGGGCTGATCAGGACAAACTCCGGGCCGTCATACCGGCTCATGGCCGTAATCAGGCTGTGCACCGTGCGTCCGAACTTGAGGTCGCCGCAAAGCCCGATCCGCAGATGGTCAAGGTGACCCTTTTCCCGCCGGATGGTGAGCAGATCCGCCAGGGTCTGCGTCGGATGGCAGTGCCCGCCGTCCCCCGCATTGATGACCGGGACCGAGGCATTGTTGGCCGCCACCAGGGCCGCCCCTTCCTTGGGGTGGCGCATGGCGATAATGTCGGCATAGCAGGACACCGTCTTGGCCGTATCCGCCACGCTCTCGCCCTTGGCCGCGGAGCTGGTGCCGGCACCGGTCACGCTCAGCACATTGCCGCCCAGTTCGTACATGGCCGCCTCAAAGCTGAGCCGGGTACGGGTGCTGGGTTCAAAGAACAGCGTCGCCAGCTTTTTCCCGTGACAGGCCTCGCTGTACCGGTCCGGCCGCGCAATTATATCCTCTGCTGTATCCATCAGGTGATCCAGTTCCCCGAGTGTCAGGTCGGGAACATCAATTACACTTCGCATGTTCTTTCCTCCTCAACTCTGGCCATTTGGTCAGCGGTCCATTGCCGGACAGGCAGCGGGTTATTCGCGCCAGGATTCATCCTGCGGGTTGTTTCTGAACCGGATCAGCCGTGCCACATCCTCCGCCCGGATATAGCCCTGCTTCGCCGCCTCATCCGCGATGACATCAAAATTGGTCAGGGAAACATTGCGGACATCCGCGGCTGCCAGCCGCTCAAGGCCCTTCTTCATCCCGTAGGTAAAGATGCTCACGATGCCAAGCACCTGGGCACCGGCTGCCCGCAGCACCTCAACCACCTCCAGCACGCTGCCGCCGGTTGAGATCAGGTCCTCCACCACCACGACCTTCTGGCCCGGCTCAAGCCGTCCTTCAATCTGGTTCTGGCGGCCATGGTCCTTGGCGCCGCTGCGCACATAGCCCATGGGCATTTTCAGAAGATGCGCCGTAATGGCAGCATGGGCAATGCCGGCGGTGCTGGTTCCCATCAGGACCTCCGCCTCCGGATATTCCCTCTTGATGGTCTCGGCCAGGGCATTTTCCACATCATCCCGGACCTCCGGGGCTGTCAGGGTCAGACGGTTGTCACAGTACACCGGGCTCTTGATCCCGCTGGCCCAGGTAAAGGGTTCCTCCGGTCTGAAAAAGACCGCTTTGATTTTCAGCAGATCGCCCGCGATCAGGCGGCTTAGTTCTTCTTTTGTCATCTTTCTCATCCTTTCTCCGTTTTCCGTGCCTTAACCGACAAATTCCCGCATGCAGCGCTCATACGCCGCCACCGGATCCGCAGCGGCCGTAATGGGCCGTCCCACCACGATGTAATCACTGCCGACTTTCGCCGCCTCTGCCGGGGTCATGACCCGCTTCTGGTCACCCTTGTCCCCGTCCGCAAACCGGACGCCGGGGGTCACCGTCAGGAAGTCGGCCCCGCATCTGTCATGGACCGCTGCTGCCTCCAGCGGGCTGCACACCACGCCGTCCAGACCTGCCTTTTTGGCATTCATGGCATAGTGCATGACCACCTCGGGCATGGGCTTTTCGATCAGGAGTTCCTTTTCAAGTGCGCTCTGGTCCGTGCTGGTCAGCTGGGTAACGGCAATCAGCAGCGGACGCGTTCCATCCGGCCGGGTCAGTCCCTCAAGCGCCGCTTCCATCATCCGGATGGTTCCCGCCGCGTGCAGGTTGACAACGTCCGCTCCCAGATCCCGCAGGACCGTCATGGATTTTTTCACCGTATTGGGGATATCATGCAGTTTCAGATCCAGAAACACCTGATGCCCCCGGGCTTTCACGGTCCGCACAATGTCCGGTCCGGCCCCGTAAAACAGTTCCATTCCGATTTTGACAAAGGGCTTTCTGCCGGTAAACCGGTCAAGAAACGCCAGTGTCGTCTCCGCATTCGGGAAATCACAGGCAATAATGACATCTCTGCCCATCTTCGTGTCCTCCTTTGCAGGCCTCACTGTTGAGCATTTGCCGGAGCAGCATTGCATGAGGCCTGGATTTGACTTAACTGTCGCTGCGCGACAGGGCCGCTCCTGTTTAACCGCATTGATCGTCGGGTATTATAACGGCGCGCAGCTTACCGTATCCGCAGCTCGCTGAGGTTCCTGATCCCGTATTTGTCCATGGCTGCCGGCAAGTCGTCAATGATCCGCTTGCAGGCGCAGGGATCCACCAGATTGGCGGCCCCCACCTCACAGGCGACGGCGCCCGCCATCATCATCTCAAGCACATCCTCCGCCGTCGTGATGCCGCCCATCCCGATGACCGGAATCCGGACGGCCCTGGCCGTCTGCCAGACCATGCGCAGAGCCACCGGGAAAACCGCCGGACCGCTGACGCCGCCCATCACGTTTGCGAGCACCGGCTGCCGGGTTCTCAGGTTGATGCGCATCCCCTGAAGGGTATTGATCAGGCTGATGCCATCCGCCCCCGCCTCCTCGCAGGCCCGGGCAATGGCCGTTATATCCGTCACGTTCGGGCTCAGCTTCATGATGACCGGCTTGCGGGTCACTTTCTTGACCGCCCGGGTCACCTCGGCCGCCGCGGCGGGATCCGTTCCGAAACTCATCCCGCCGCCGTGCACATTGGGACAGCTGATATTGACCTCAAGCCATCCCACCTGCTCCTCCTGATCCAGCCGCTCACAGGCTGCGGCGTAATCCGCCACGCTGAAGCCGCTGACATTGGCCATGACCTTTTTACGGAAGACTTTGGCCAGTTTCGGCAGTTCCTCCCGGATCACCTGGTCAACCCCCGGATTCTGCAGGCCCACGGCATTGATCATCCCCGAGGCGCACTCCGCGATGCGGGGCGTCGGGTTGCCGAACCGGGGATCTTTGGTGGTTCCCTTGAAGCTGAAGGTCCCCAGACAGTTGATATCATACCACTGTGCAAACTCCCAGCCAAAGCCGAAGGTGCCGCTGGCCGGGATGACCGGATTGTCCAGTTCAATTCCCAGCAGCGTCGTACTCAGTCTGCCCACAGGATCTCCTCCTTTTCAAGCACCGGCCCCTCCCGGCAGATCCGTTTCTGGCCGGTAATGGTTTTGCAGCTGCACCCCATGCAGGCGCCGAATCCGCAGCCCATGCGCTCCTCAAAGCTGAACTGGCCGGAAGTGTTCGTCGCCCGGTACACGGCCCTGAGCATCGGCTCGGGACCGCAGGTGTAAAAGTAGCTGTAATTCAGTGGCAGCGCATCCGTGACAAAGCCCCGGGTGCCGTACGTGCCATCCGCCGTCGTCACCGTGACCTCGCAGCCCAGCTCCCGGAATTCCGCCTCGCCAAAGACCTCCTCCCGGGTATTGAAGCCCAGGACCGCGGTCACCGGCAGAGCTTTGGCCCGCAGTTCTTTGGCCAGCAGATACAGGGGCGGAACGCCCACGCCGCCGCCCAGGAGCAGGGGACATGTGCCTGCTTTCCCCAGGTCATAGCCATTGCCAAGGCCGGTCAGCACATCCAGTGTTTCGCCGCGCTGCATCCGGGAGAGCTGCTCCGTTCCGGCGCCGACAGTCTTATACAGCACCGTCAGGCGGTCCCCGTCCTGGTCATACACAGAGATGGGGCGGCGCAGAAAGTGCCCCGCCAGCCGGATATTGATGAACTGTCCGGGCCGCTGCATCTCCTCTGCCCCCCGCAGGTCCAGCCGGTAGACCGCACTTGTCAGGGGACTGTTTGATTCAATCGTCAGAATTGTCTGTTTCATGTCACGCCTCACGCGTCAATGGTGGAAATGGTCAGCGTCGTCTCCTCCAGGACATCCAGCAGGACGCGCACCGTATCCAGCGTGGTGAAAATGGTCGCATTGTTTTCCGTGGCGCAGCGGCGGATCAGCAGACCGTCGCTCCTGGAATCCGCCTCCCCGATTTCCCGGGTGTTGATGATATAGGCCACATGGCCCGCACGGATGCTGTCCAGAATCTCCGTGCTGTCCTGGCTGATCTTCCTGACCACATGGGTCCGGATGCCGTGCTCCTTTAGGAACCGGGCCGTGCCCGAGGTCGCCTGAATGTTGAAGCCCAGGTTGTAGAAGCGGCGGATCAGGTCCAGCGCCTCCTCCTTGTCCCGGTCCGCAATGGTGACCAGGACCGTGCCGTAGTTCTTGAGGCGGGTGCCCGCGGCCTGCAGAGCCTTGTAGAGGGCCCGGTTCAGCTTGTCATCATACCCGATGGCCTCGCCCGTCGACTTCATCTCCGGGCTCAGGTAGGCATCCAGGCCCTTGATCTTGTTGAAGCTGAAGACCGGCACTTTTACATAGTAGCGCTTCTTCTCCTCCGGATACAGGTCAAAGAATCCCTGCTCCTTGAGGCTCTTGCCCAGGATCACCTCCGTGGCAATGTCCGCCAGGCTGTAGCCCGTGGCCTTGCTCAGGAACGGCACCGTGCGGCTCGAGCGCGGATTGACCTCAATGATGTATACCTGTTCATGCTCATCCACAATGAACTGAATGTTGTAAAGGCCCACAATGCCGATGCCCAGTCCCAGCTTTTTGGCATACTGCAGGATGATGCCCTTGACCTTGTTGCTGATGCTGAAGGTCGGATAGACGGAAATGCTGTCGCCGCTGTGAATGCCGGTGCGCTCCACCAGCTCCATGATGCCCGGCACGAACACATCCCGGCCATCGCAGATGGCATCCACTTCCACTTCCTTGCCGCGGATGTACTTGTCCACCAGCACCGGCTTATCCGAATCGATTTCAACCGCCGTCTTGAGGTAATGCCGCAGCTGCGCCTCATCCCCGACGATCTCCATGGCACGTCCGCCCAGGACAAAGCTGGGCCGCACCAGCACCGGATACCCGATCTCCTTTGCCGCCGCCACGCCGTCCTCGATCTTGGTCACGGCCCGGCCCTGCGGCTGGGGAATATTCAGCTCCAGCAGGATCTTCTCAAACGCATCCCGGTTTTCCGCCCGCTCAATGGCATCGCAGTCGGTGCCGATGATCCGCACGCCCCGCTTCATGAGCGGCGCTGCCAGGTTAATGGCCGTCTGGCCGCCCAGGGAGGCGATGACCCCCTCCGGCTTTTCAAAGTCGATGATGGCCATGACATCCTCCGGCGTCAGCGGCTCAAAATAGAGCTTGTCCGCCGTCGTGTAGTCGGTTGACACGGTCTCCGGATTGTTGTTGATGATGATGGCCTCATACCCGGCCCGGCGGATGGTCTGCACCGCGTGAACCGTGCTGTAGTCAAACTCCACGCCCTGCCCGATGCGGATGGGGCCGGCGCCCAGCACCACGATCTTTTTCTTGTCAGTGAGAATGGAATCATTTTTGCCGCTGTAACTGGAATAGAGATACGCGATATACTTGCCGGTATGCAGGGTATCCACCATGCGGAACACGGGCACAATGCCGTTCTTTTTCCGCAGCGCGTACACCTCGGTATCCCGGACATGCCACAGTTTCCCGATCTCCTCATCGCCAAAGCCCATGACCTTGGCCTCCCGCAGCACCTGCACATCCCCCGGTGCCGCCGCCAGGCGCTTTTCCATGTCCGTGATCTTCTGAATGCTCTCAAGGAACAGGCCGGTAATCATGGTCTTTTCGTGCACCGTTTCAAGGGACACCCCGCGCCGGATGAGTTCCGCCACGGCATACAGCCCGTCCGCATGGAAGTCGGAGACATACTCAAGCAGCTTTTCCTCGGACCATGCATCAAACTGGGACAGATGCAGGTGGCAGACGCCTGTTTCAAGGCTCCGCACGCTCTTGAGCACGCACTCCTCCAGCGTGCTGCCAATGCCCATGACCTCGCCCGTCGCCTTCATCTGCGTTCCCAGCAGATTGCTGGCCGAGGTGAATTTGTCAAAGGGGAACCGCGGGAACTTGGCCACGATGTAGTTAAGGCTGGGTTCCATGGCCGCATTGCCGCCGGCCACCGGGATCTCCTCCAGCAGCATGCCCATGGCCACCTTGGCGGTCACCCGGGCAATGGGATAGCCGCTGGCCTTGCTGGCCAGCGCCGAAGAGCGGGAAACGCGGGGGTTGACCTCGATCAGGTAATATTCGCTGCTTTCCGGGTTCAAGGCAAACTGCACATTGCATCCGCCCTCTATTTTCAACTCTTTGATGATCTTGATGGCGCTGTCGTTCAGCATTTTCAAATCGTGTTCGGAGAGGGAGAGAATGGGGGC
>DGWH01000144.1 GCA_002395225.1 Christensenella sp. UBA4263 | reverse complement strand
CTCAGACAAAAGCAGCTCCGGCAAATGCACAACAGTGAGACCTGCAAAGGAGGTCAAACCATGGACAGAAAACTTGGCATCATCACACTGGAGTCGGCCCGAAAGCTTGGGACAAGGGTTGACAGCATTATTTCAAAATGGCGTCATTCCGGCAGCTTTCTGATTCCCTCCGAGTGCCCGAGATTCAGCAGCGGAGAGGGAAAAGGAATCCTGAAGGAAAGCATCCGTGACCTGGATCTTTATATCCTCGTCGATGTATGCAACTCTTCACTGACGTATAAGATGGACGGACAGATGAACCGGATGTCGCCGGATGACCATTATCAGGACCTGAAACGGATCATTGCGGCCTGCAACGGGAAAGCGGAACGCCTGACGGTCATCATGCCGTTTCTCTATGAGGGGCGTCAGCACCGGAAAACGACGCGGGAATCACTGGACTGTGCCGTGATGCTGCGTGAACTGGAGGAGATGGGGGTACACAGCATCATTACCTTTGATGCCCATGATCCCAGAATGCAGAACGTGACACCGCTGCGCAGCCTTGAGAGCGTTTCCCCGGCCCTCCAGTTTACGCAGGTTCTGCTGGCAGAGTATGAGGATCTCCGGATTGACAGCGAGCACCTGATGTTCATCGCGCCGGATGAGGGAGCGACGCAGCGCGTCGTTTTCATGGCAACCCTTTTCGGGGTCAACATCGGGATGTTCTACAAGCGGAGAGACTATTCCCGGATTGTGGATGGAACGAACCCGATCATTGCCCATGATTTCTGCGGCGGATCCGTCGAGGGAATGGACTGCATTGTCATTGATGACATGATCAGCTCGGGCGGGAGCATGATCGACGTGGCCAGCCAGCTGAGAGACAGGGGCGCACGGCGGATTTTCCTTTTCTCCACGTTCGGACTGTTCACCAACGGAATGGCGAAATTTGATGCCGCCTATGAGAAAGGTGTGTTTGACAGGATTTTCACCACCAACCTGGTTTATCAGAAACCGGAGCTGCTGGAAAGACCCTATTACCAAACCGTGAATATGGAACGGTATATTGCGGCGATTATTGATACGGTGAACACAGGGGGAAAGCTTTCCACCCTGATCAAGCCGGCCAACCGGATTCGCCAGGCGGTGGAGGATTACAAAAAGTTCTATCAATAAAAACAAACTGTACAGCCGGAGGCTGTACAGTTCTTTTTGTCCATGGACCGCAATTCATAAGCCCCGGTCCATTAACGGGCGTTATTCTCATGCGCGGGCTTTCTCGGAGCCGTCGTCTTTTTCATGCCGGTCTTTTTGGCGGCTGCACCCCTGCGGGCGGGCTTTTTCGCGCCTGCCGGCTTGTTTTCGGCCGAACCAACGGCATTTTTCGGGGCGGCTTTCTTTGCTTTCTTCCGGGGAATTTTGGGCTTGTCTTCAGAGGAGGCACCCGTTCCTCTTCCTGAAGCCGTCTTTGTTCTGCTGCGGAAACCGGTCCGCGGTGTGCGATGGGCAGGCGCTGCCGGTTCCGGTGCCGTCTCTGTCCCTGGATTTGCTTCAGCGGCCGTTTCCAGGACGCTTTCCGCCGTCACTGCAGGGGCGCTTTCGACTGCTTCCGGAGCCTTTTCCGGTGCAGACACGGCGGCATTTTCACCGGCCGCTTCCGGCTTCGTCTCCGCTGACTTCCTGGAGTTCCTTTTGCCGGCGGCCTTCGGTGCCGCCTCAGGTTTCTTTTGGGCGTTCTCCGGATGGTTTGCGGGTGAGGCGTCTGCTTCTTTTTTGGCAGTCTTCCTGCTTTTCCTCTTGCCGGCGGTCTGGGGGTTGACTTCTGCCGCTGCCCTGGGTGCCGGCTGTTCAGCCGCATTGACGGCCGGTTTGGCTGCCTCGGCGTTCTTCGGTGCCGCCTTGGCTTCCGGCTGCTTTTCGGGAGTGGAATTTTCCGGGATAGCTTCCTCTACAGCTTCCGGTGCAGGCGCACTCTCCGCCGCTGTTTCAGTCACTGAGGGCGTCTCCTGAGCACGTTCCTCCGTTTCCGTGTTTTCCTTCCTCTCTTCCGTGGAGGCTTTATACATGTCGTATATCTGCTGAAGGGCCTGGAGGATGAAATCATTGCGGGAATCTGTCCGCTTTGCAAAATAGCGGCCCGTTACTTTCTGGATTTCCGTGATCCACTGGATGAACGCCGCCACGGAACCAAAGACCGTCAGAACCCAGGGCGGAATGAACTTCTTCAGTGCGGCCTCGGAAAAGTTCTCACTGAGATGTGCCAGCATTTCCCCGACCCAGTCCCACTGAGCACTGACATTCCTCGCGGTCGTTTTCTGCATGGAGGCATCCGCAGCCAGGAGCTTTTCGAACCAGGTCATCCAGTTATTGCGGGCATTCCGAGGGGGAACGGGAGGAAACCAGTTCCAGCTGCGCGGGACCAGATTGGGAATCATGGAAAGAAAATCAAAGGGGAACGGTTCTTTTTTACGCATGGTTAATTCCTTTCGAGATCGTTCACAAATTGAGGGCTGTACCATCCGGAATCCGGGTACGGTCCATAACGGATGGTATTTTTTACAATTTCAGCATCAGGTTCAAGCCAATGTTCCGGAATGTCAAGTTTTTCGGGGAAAGAGGGACCGTCAGGCCCGGAGGGATTCACGCTCTTTTTTCAGCATATCGGGGATGGCCAGCACATTGTTGCGATCAAGTGCTTTGTAATCGATGTTTTTTCCGGTAACCGCATTCTCTTTTTGAGACAAATGATCCAGTTCATCCCAGGGAACGAGACAGGCGTGGGTCATGCTTGCGGAATTCTTGCCAAGGCGGACAGACTCGCCGGCCAGATAACGCGCAGCCCGCTCGCTGAATTCCTCGTCGCTCATCGGCCGGTAGCCCATGGCAAGATGGAAAGCGGACCAGCGAAGGTGTTCACTCCGTGCAAGGTTTTCAAGAACCTCTGCGGGAGGCGGCCAGTTGCCGGCAAGCACCTCGTCAGGCGTGTGCCCGGAGGCAAGGAGGAGGGCGGGGAAAAAATCCGCGGAGGCCCGGCTGCTGGCACGGGAGAAGGGATCACAGCCCCGCCAGTCGATTTCCTCCGAGGGACCGTTGGTATAGGTGTGATTGATGATCATGGCCATATGATCCATGGAGCGGACATCGAAATTGCTCAGATGATATTCAGTCTGCCCGATGGTAAGGGAATCATAGGTACACTGAATGATCATCGGGCAGTGGCCGTTCACCTCGTACCAGTGATCAATGTCAAGGGAAAGTTCCCGGTTCTGGACGGGCTTCCCGGTGCACAGGACAATCATGCTCGGGGAGGAATCACGCAGGAGGGAATAAAAGGCATCTGACTGGGCACTTTCGGGATGAAGACGGATGTCGTATTCATCCATCATGGCGCCGTAGCGGGAACGGAGGAGACCGGACAGGTCGGACATATTCCGGTCAAAGACATCTGCCCGGAAGGTGCTGCCTTCCATCTGTCCGTTCATGACCAGATGACGCAGAACGGCGCGTCCCATCTGACCGAAACCGACGATCACGACATGAAAATCGTTGGTGGCGCGTCCGGCCGCATCAAAATGCATACAGGACCAGGGCGGGGCTTTGCGGATCAGCAGCCGGGCGATGAGCCAGTGATGGCTGCTGGCAAGCAGGTGTCCGTACCCGTACTGATCGCCGTATGCCATGAGGCCGGTGGCCTTGTTTTCCGGGATGCCCAGCAGAAACAGGCTGGTATGGTCCGGCGAAACGCCCTGATTCTTCAGGGCCTCAAGAAATGCCGAGGCGTACCGCAGGTTCTGTTCACTGTTATCGCTCATGCAGTATACATCAATCTGCCGCTGTTCATTTTCATGGATGCCGATGGAGTGAAGAAATTCATCCGTGGCGCACAGGGAGGAGCCGCCGGAGAAGAGGACGCCGTGAATGGATTCGACGATGTTTGAGGCGGTCGTGTTGTCCTCGTCAACCACATAAATGAGGGAGGAATTTTTCCCGTAACGCCGGCCAAACTGAATGGACTCGGAGGTACAGCCGTAGAACAGCGAAAGGGATCCTTTCCGGAGCAGGGCAATGCGGATGTGCCTAAGGAGCCGTTTGCCCAGGAACTCAATGGCGGCGCTGGCGGTGACATAGAACGCCGTGAAATGAATGAGAAAGAACAGCGCGATGACAATGGCGGAGCTGCCGAGAGGGGTAGCCTTGAGGCCGTCAAAGTCATTGACGCCGCCAAACATCCGGCAGACCATCAGGAGGGAACGGAGGACGGTGCGGGCGGAAAAACCGGAATCGCAGGTATAGATGTAGGAGTAAAAGAGAATGCCGAAGAGTATGGAAATGCCTGCACAGTCACGCATGATCCGCTCCCGGAACCGGGACTGCAGGGCCAGATTCAGGATGGCTGCCATGAAAATACCGGAGACGAGCAGAATAACGAAAAATAGTGTCATAAATCCTCCTCACTGGTGATGGTGCTCAGCTGAAGCCAGGCGCTGTCATCCTTTCTGCGGTCCTCCGGTGAAAGCTGCTCATAGGGAACCATCAGGGGATGCTGACGCGCGGCATTATTGCGGATCTGAGCATACTGCCAGTTATACAGGGCATGGAAGGTCAGCCATCGGTAATGCTCAATTGCCCGGAGCCGTTCGCGTTCTTCGTCGGAGAGGGCGGCAAAGCGCTCAGCCGCTTTTTTGCAGTTGGCCGGTGTCAGCGCAAGGACATTTTCCTCCGGGAGGAGGAGACGGACCTTGGTGAGCAAATGGTCGGCCGCAGCCAGATTGGAGTGTTTGAGGAAATCGGAGAGTTCCTCCCACGCGGGAACCGGATAATCGGCGCTGCTGCGGTACATTTCGTGCAGGGCCCTGGCCAGACTGTGCTGCCGCTGGCGCATGACCAGTTCAGGGGTAAAGAGCATGTCCGGCGTTCCGAAATAGAAGGCTTTCTGGAAGCCGGGGGATGCCCGGACGTGAAACTCATCCTTTGTGACATAGTACTGGCGAAGGAGACGAAGCAGTTCGCGGTTTTGCTTTTCATCATCTGAACACAGAATGATCCGGTCCGCACTTTCAAAAAGCGGACGGTAACCGGACCAGCTGCCCGGATGAAAATGAAGGTCAAGAATGGAGGAGGGCAAGCGGCAGAGCCCCTCATGGAGGGCTTTCCACATCTGCCAGTCCCCAAACACCTCAAAAGAGCAGGACGGCGGGGCGGTTAGAATGCCATGATTCAGAAGGGTCTGCGCAAAGCGGCCGTTCCCGAGGAGGAGAACCTGTTCGCCGGCGGGTGACAGAGGTTTCAGCTGCCAGTAAAGACGGGCAGCGCAGTCATACTGATTGAACCGGACCACATTGTCCGGCAGGGATTCGTTTAATCCCTCGCCGCGGCAATAGATGTGCACGGGACGGGAAAGCAGTGACTGGGCCAGCTGTTCATTCTTTTCGACATTTTCACTCATGGCGAAAAGTAGGCGTTTCCCCTGAGCGGCAAACGGAAGATTCAGAAGGGTCTGCGGATCGTCGCGCAGAAACATCGCGGCTAAATCGTCTTTGCGTTCAGTGTTGCAGAAAATGATGCAGCCGTCTGTGAAACGGGAGGCCAGCACCCGGGAGGCTTCGTTGTCCGGATAAAAAATGATCCATTTATCATGACGATGGAACCAGAGACGAAGATGCGGGAAAAACCGGCCGGTCAGCATGGAATAGGCGAGACCGAAGAGCAAAGCCAGAACGCCGGTAGAGAGGAGAAGGAAGACGGCACCGATCATCCGGCCTCCGGGGGATTGGGGGAAAAGATCCCCGTATCCGACGGTGGTAAGCGTGACCAGAGAATA
Organism: Christensenella sp. UBA4263; assembly: GCA_002395225.1. Lineage (GTDB taxonomy): Bacteria > Bacillota > Clostridia > Christensenellales > Aristaeellaceae > Ventricola. The sequence continues at coordinate 1,058 of DGWH01000144.1, read as the reverse complement.
CCAGAGCGCATCCGGAAAGGTGAGAATGCCATCCTTGCTGCCGTAAGCTGTTTCGGCCGAAATCAGCAGAAAAATCAGCAGAAAATAGGCCGCAATGGCGCCGACAATCAGGGCGATACGTTTTTTCTTGATCCTGCTCACCTCCTTTGCGAGCTCCAGCCATGTCCTGACACGGCTTTTTTTCGGTGCTCCTTTGTGGGTCTCAATGTTGGTCGTTTGCCGAAGCTGCTTTTGTCTAAGGCCCGGCTTTGACTTAACTGTCGCTGCGCGACAGGGCCTTTGATAAACTGCCGCCGTATGGGCAGGCAGTGCCTTCCAGATATGCAGAAATTATACCACAGTGCTATCGGGCTGAAAAGTGAAAAGAATCGGTGATTCCCGGCCTCTTCAGACTCAGCACTGTTTATTTGTCTGGGTGCTTTGTCAGGATCATGGATGAGCCAGACTGTCGCTGCAGAACCATTGTACAAAGGACCGTACATCGGTACGGGCGATACAAGGCAGGAAACTGTTCCGGGTCAGGGCCGGCTTTTTCGTTCAAGCCTTGAGAGAGAAAGACGCACGGCATATTCGATGGCGTTGAGCAGACTCAGCTCACTGGCTGTTCCTTTTCCGGCCTGATCAAAGGCGGTGCCGTGGTCAACCGAGACGCGGACGATGGGGAGCCCGAGGGTGATGTTGACGCCCTCCACCGCGTCCCAGAGCTTCCGTTCGCCGTTATACACGAAGCCGACGACCTTGAGCGGAATGTGCCCCTGGTCATGATACATGGCGACGACGATGTCGTACCATCCGCCCCGGGCTTTGGAGAAGATGGTATCCGGCGGGACCGGACCCTCCGCGTTGATTCCCTGCGCGTTTGCTTCCTCAATGGCGGGGATGATCTCATCGATTTCCTCGCGGCCGAAGAGGCCGTTTTCCCCGCTGTGGGGATTCAGACCGGCGACGCCGATGACGGGATGCGGGATGCCCAGATCCAGACAGGCCTGATGGGCAATCTGAATGACTTCCAGCACCCGGGCTTTTTTTACCCGGTCACAGGCCTCACGCAGGGAAAC
>DGWH01000151.1 GCA_002395225.1 Christensenella sp. UBA4263 | reverse complement strand
GTCTCGCACTTGCCGGACCAGCTTGATTCTGGCCCAAATTTGACCTAACTGTCACTGCGAGACAGGGCCTCTCCTTTTTTGGTTTCACTGGACAGACAGAAAAAAATACGAAAATGGGGGTTGACAGCTCCCGTGAAGACGGCTATACTCATACTGTACTAACCGTATTAATACAGTTAATTCATTTCGAGGGATGGTGACCACATGTTTCACATTGCGACCGGAGATAAAACCCCGATCTATGAGCAGCTTTGCCGGCAGGTACGGGAGCAGATTGCCCTGGGAGTGCTGGAACCCGGGGCGCCGCTGCCATCCGTGCGGTCCGTATCCTCCAGTCTGGGGATCAATCCGAATACCATCCAGCGGGCGTACCGGATGATGGAGGAGGAGGGGCTGACCGTTTCCATCCCCGGAAAGGGCAGCTTTGTGACCCTTGACACGGACAAACGTCAGGAGGAGCAGCGGACAAGGCAGTGCCGGCGGGTACGGCAGGAACTGACAGACCTGAAAAAGCTGGGCGTTTCGCGGGAAGCGGCTCTGCAGCTTGTCATGGATGTCTATGAGGGAAAGGAAGAAAAATGATAAAAGCAGATCGGATAACGAAGACCTTTGGGAAAACAAAGGCGCTGGATCAGGTTTCGCTGACGCTTGAGGATGGCCATATTTTTGCCCTTATCGGCAGCAACGGCGCAGGCAAGTCAACGCTGCTGCGGCTCATGGCGGGTATCCTGAAGCCGGACAGCGGCAGTGCAAGCCTGGATGACCGGACGGTGGTTGAAAATGAAGCGGTTAAGCAGCAGCTCTGCTATGTCAGTGATGAACCCACGTTTTTAACCGGTGCCACCATTGAGGATATGGGCCGGTTTCAGGCGGCCTATTATGAGCGGCAGGACAGGGAGCGTCTGAGGGAACTGTGTGCACGTTTCCGCCTGCCCATGAATGAACGGATTGCAGGGTTTTCGAAGGGAACACAGAAACGGGTGCAGATCTGTCTGGCCCTTTCGCGTCATCCCCGGGTTCTTCTCTGTGATGAAACCTTTGATGGACTCGATCCGGTCATGCGTGAATCGTTCAAGCGGGTTCTGGGCGAGACGCTGCTGGATGAAAACATGACGGCCATCCTGGCCGGACACAGCCTGCAGGAAATGGAAAACATCTGCGACAGTGTGGGATTCCTGCATAACGGGAAACTGGTCACCAGCGGAGATATGGAGCATATTCTTGAGAAATACTGCAGAATCCAGCTGGTCACGGAGCAGGAGATTCCAGAGGAGGTCCGCAGGGAGATGCAGATCGTTTCCGAAAAGCGTCAGGGAAAGCTGTCGGTGTTTACGGCGAAATGCAGGGAAGAGGCGGCCATTGAGCGGCTTTCCGCTCTTGAGCCGGTATATCTTGAGGGCATCCCGCTTTCCCTTGAAGAGGTGTTCATTCTGGAAATGGAGGAACAGGGTTATGCAGAATAAACGGCGAATCGGCGTGTATCTTTTGAAGCATTACGCAGGCATGGCCCTGCTGATGCTCCTTCTGGCTTTCTTTCTGGTTCCTTTTCGGGTGCTGCTGGACTGTGTCCGCAATGCGGAGATGATACGGTCCTTTGGCGGGGATCCGGGTTTGCTGGTCCAGGACATGAGGAGGCATTTTTCGTCCCTTCTGAATCTGGCAGGCAGTCAGGAACTGCTGTCTCTGGCCTTTGCGGCCATGGGGTATTTTTCAGGGATCTTTCTGTTCCGTCATCTCTTTTCGGGGAAGAGAACGGTTCTTGAGGCCGGTCTGCCGGTGAAAAAGGGCACGGACTTTCTGCTGCGGACGCTGGTCTATGGGATAGACAGTCTCCTGCCGGTGATCCTTTCTCTGGCATTGGTTCCGGTTCTGGCGGGCGTTGCGGGGACGGGGGGATTTCTCTCTGCAGATGTGTTCAGACAGTGCATGGTTCTTGCCCTGATGCACCTGTACGGGTACGCCGTGGGGGCTCTTTCCGCGGTGATGACCGGACAGCTCTGGGCGTGTGCGGCCGTGACGCTGACCCTGAGCGCCGGAATGGAGGGAATGCTCTATTGCTGGCAGGATATTGCGGTGCATTACCTGTTTACCATGCCTCTGGATGCCGCCCGGACATGGATGAGTACCTGGTCACCGGCGTTCAGCCTGTATAAGGCGCTGCTGAGACCGCAGGCGTTTGCCCCGACAGCAGGCATCGTGGCCACTGCCGTGTTCCTGGTGCTGGCCTTTGTGCTGTACCGGAAACGTGCGGCGGAGCGGACAGGACATTCGTTGGCATTTGCAGGACTGGAACTGCCCGGGATGATTCTGGCCTCTCTGGGCTGCGGCACGCTCTGCGGGATGATTTTCATGAATATCATTGACAGCGAGGCGGCGCTGCTTGTTTCTCTGGTACTGGGGGCTGTTCTGGGCTATATGCTCTTCCGCGGCCTGATTCTGCTGAACATGAAGAAGGCGTTTACGTTTGTGCCGCTGGGCGTTGCCTGTGCAATGGTGCTGGCGGCGGGGGTATTTGCCCTTCGGTTTGACCTGGCCGGATATGACCGGTATGTCCCGGAAGCAGGACAGCTGAGGTCCGTCTCTGTCCGGGCAGAAGGGGATGGCGAGGACATTCAGCAATATACCCTCCGCAGTGCGGACGCGATTGAGGCGGCCTGTACGCTGGGCAGGCAGCTTCGGGAGATAACCGTTGCAGAAAAAGGGTATCATCCGGTGATGTTTGATTCTTTTGTCGTGGAATACCGCTCCGAAAAGGGCTCGCATCGCCGCAATTATGTCAGCCGGCGAAACGCGGCAGGCATGCCGGATCCGGAGGCATACAGCGCTGCGGCCAAAGTCATGGTCGAGAGTGAGGATTTCCGGCAGGATACCCTTGCGGGGCTCAGCCTGGATGAATTTGAGGCGGCCCTGGATCAGGCGGATGCAGCCAGTGATCTGGGACGATTCTCGATATATGCCTATGTGCAGAGCTATGGTCCCTCAGTGGATAAATGGACCACGGCGCTGGATTTCAAGGAAGGAAGGGGCGAGACCCTGGCCGGAAAGTCACCAGAGGAGGTACGGCATCTCCTTGAGGTTGCCCGCAGGACCATAATGGGCCGCCGGTATGAGACGCTGGGACAAAATCCTATCTGCACGTATTACCTGAGCGGCCGGGGCATTGACCGTTATCTGAATGCGACGATCAAGGTGTATCCGGGCGAAACGGAACTGCTCGCCATATGGCTGGGGGATAAGGCAGAGGAAGCGGAGAAACTGCTGACCGGCGGATTTGTATCGGTCTGCGACTGCGAGGTGGTGCGGCTTCATTATGCGGCTCCGGATGTTGAGGACAGCCAGAATCCAGGCGACGGGAGAGAGCTGATTTCCGTCAGAGCGGCCGGTTCCCCGGAGGAAGCGGCGGAATGGATCCGGAACAGCATCAGCGGAAACGGCATGGAACGGTACTATATGCCGGCGATTTCCGAGGATGAGATCTGGCTGTTTGAAAAAGGAGAAAGTTCGGCGTATTCCGTAATGACGGGCACTGCTCCGGAACAGGAAATAGAACTGACCGAACGGATCCGGAAGATTCAGGAAAATCCGGAGCTCTATAACTGGCCGCAGCGAAGATACATCGTTTCCGGTCACTGACAGGGAATGATCATGGCCGCGGCGGCACAATCATCATCTGAGGGACCCGGCGCCATCGCGCCGGGTCCTTTCATGTGCGCATGTCAGGGCTGCGGGCATTGGGCAGTTTTTTCCCTCCGGACAGGATTGCGTACCATGTCGGGTTCATGTATAATTGGCCTGTCTGCCGGAGCGGCAGGTCGATTAATGCGGGACGGTATTTGGGTGACCGGTCCGACGGGCCGGGAATCCGGAGGAACGCGAGACCGGACTTGATCGGATTTGCCCTGCCGCGCAGCGACAGAGGATCGAATCCGGGCCTCAGACAAAGCCGCTCGGGGAAAAGACCAATATTGAGGAGGAGGAAAACTTCTTGGTAGCAGGGAAAATTGCGGATCCGCACGTTCTGGGTGAAAATCTGGAACAGCCGAGAGCGTATTATCTGCCGGAACGGACAGATGGAAAAGAAGCTGTCCGGATGCTGAACGGCGAATGGGATTTCAGTTATTTCGGTTCGGTGCTTGAGATTCCGGAGTCGGTGTGCAGTATCCGGTTTGAGGACCGGATAACCGTTCCGGGGTGCTGGGAGTGCTTTGGCTACGGGCAGAAACAGTATCTGAATGTCAATTATCCGATTCCGTTCATGCCGCCGTATATCCCGGGGGAGAATCCGGTAGGGGTCTACCGGACGGAATTCATGCACAGTCATCTTGACGATGAAAAGGTGTATATTGTCTTTGAAGGCGTTTCCAGCGCCATGCTTCTTTATCTGAACGGCCAGTATGTGGGACTGTCCAAAGCCTCGCATCTTCAGGCGGAATTTGATCTCTCCGGAGCGATTAAGGACGGGCACAATGTGCTCACGGCCATCGTGTTTACCTGGTCCAGCGGCACCTATCTGGAGGATCAGGATGCGTTCCGGTATCACGGGATTTTCCGGGATGTGTATCTTCTCAGCCGGCCCAGCCAGCATCTGCGGGATATCTTTATTCATGCTCCCATGGACGGGGAGTTTTCCGTCGACCTTTCCTATGAAGGGACGCCGGAGGAGGCCAGTGTCCGGATTCTCTGCCCGGATGGAACGGAGAAAACGGTCGAGGGCGGCCGCGCCCGGATTGACAATCCTGTTCTGTGGAACGCGGAATCGCCGGTCCTGTATACGGCCCGGTTTGAGTGCGCCGGGGAGCGGATCGACATTCCTTTCGGTTTCCGTTCCGTGGCATTTTCCGAGAACCGGGAACTGCTGATTAACGGCTGCGTCGTTAAGCTGCGGGGCGTGAACCGGCATGAATCGCATCCGGATAAAGGATGGACCGTCTCAAGAGAGGATATGGAGCAGGACCTGCTGCTGATGAAGCGCAACAATGTCAACTGCATCCGGACCTCCCATTATCCGGACCATCCGTATCTGTATCAGCTGGCAGACCGTTTCGGCCTCTATGTGGTGGATGAATGTGATATTGAAACCCACGGTGCGGATGCGGCATATCAGAAGCAGCCGGCCAAATCCATCGCCTCCCTTTCCTCCAACACGGACTGGCAGGAGGCCTATGTCAACCGCATGCGGCGCACCCTGGGACGGGACAAAAATTTCCCCTGTGTGATTTTCTGGTCCCTGGGCAATGAGTCCCAGATTGGCGATAATCACCGGGTCATGTCAGCTTATGTGCATGAGGCAGATCCCTCAAGGCCTGTTCATTATGAGCGGACCGCGTATCCGGATCCGCCGTACGGACGGAATCAGCCGCCGATCGATCCCTGCGTGGATGTGGTCAGCCGGATGTATCCGGACCTTGAGAGCCTTGAGTATCAGGCGGCAGAGGCGGAGGATCCCAGGCCATATTTCATGTGTGAATATGCCCATGCCATGGGCAATGGTCCGGGAGGCCTTGAGGACTACTGGAAGATGATTTACCGGTATCCGCGGCTTATCGGCGGATGCATCTGGGAATGGTGTGACCATGCCGTGCGGATTTCGGATCCGGAAAACCCGGATCGGGTTCTGGGTTACGGGTATGGCGGCGACAGCGGCGAGTTCCCGCATGATGATAATTTCTGTGTGGACGGCCTCGTACTGCCTGACCGGCGTCCGTCTCCCGGCTTCCTGTCCATGAAGGCGGCGTATCGCCCGGCGGACGTGGAGGTGGTGGACCTGAAGGCCGGCCTGTTCCGCATTACCAACCATCTGGACTTTACGGATCTGTCCGCCCTGACGCTGGTCTGGTCCATTGTGGCAGACGGGAAAAAGGATGTGTCGGGTGAGACCACTGTGCAGGTGGCCCCGCACGAAACAAAGACCGTACAGCTGCCCATTCCCTCGGCATGGCCTGAGGTGGAGCTGTTTGGCGGCATCTGTCTGTCGTTCATGACCCGGGACGCCTCTCTGTGGGCGGAAACACCGACAGAACTGTGTCACTTTACCTTCCCGTATGCCAAGGGTGCCCCGGCAGAAATCGTACCGGCCAGCGTAGAGATCCGGGAAGGGGCAAATCCCCGTTATACCGAGATTCAGGCCGGGGAGAATGTGTATACGCTGGACCTTGCCACCGGCATGCTGTGCAGTATCCGCACACCGGGCGGGGAACTGCTGGCGGAACCGGCGGATCTGACGATCTGGCGCGCGTCAACGGACAATGAGCGGCGGATTAAGGAACAGTTCAAATCCTGGCACATGCACAAGGCACATTTCTATGCGCAGACAGTGGAAAAAGTGGAAGAGGACGGAGAGTTCCTTGTAACCGGTTTCGTGGGTGCCCGGGCACGCCTGCCATTTGTCTATGTGCAGCTGCGCTACCGCTTTGATGCCAACGGCCTCACGGTATCCATTGACGCCCGGCGCAATCCGGAATTCCCGCTTAATCTGTGTCCTGAACGGGCAGCGGAACTGCAGGCACCGCGGCTGTATCTGCCCAGGTTTGCCCTGCGCCTCAGGCTCCGCAGCGAGTTTGAGTCCCTTCGCTATGTGGCCAATGGTCCCTGCGAATCCTATTCGGATGCCGGAAACGACACGTGCCTGGGTCTCTATGAGAGCACGGTTACAGAGGAACTGTTCCCGTACATCATGCCCCAGGAGTGCGGAAACCACCTGGATGCCTCCTATGTCAAATTGTCAGACGGCGTTGCCAGCGTGACGGTGGAGGGTGAGCGGTTTGAGTTCTCGGCTCTGCATCCGACCATTGAGGAACTGGATGAAGCAAGGCATACCTGGGAGATCCCTGAAAAGCATATGACCGAACTGCTGATCAATTACCGGAATTCCGGTGTGGGAACCAACAGCTGCGGTCCGGATCTTGACCGTCGGTACGCCATTGTGGAGGATACGTTCAGTTACAGCTTCCATCTGTCTTTCGGTGCGGCAGACTGATCTGAACAGGAACGACACAGCCGGATGGTGTTGAATCGATTTATTCTATTTAAGAGGTGAGCGCAGCTCGCCTCTTTTTGGTTTTCCAGGCAGGTTTTCAAAGGCTGATCCGAAAACCACTTTCTTTTCCGGCTGCGCTCCTCAAAATTGAGAGGTTAACTGCGCCGCTGTTTCTTATACGGTGCATGGAAGCCGGGATTTCCATACTGGATCCCGACCTGTTCACGATCCGCCGATCCTTATACGGACGCCGCCGAGTACAAGCTATGGGGCAACGGGATTTCTTTGCCCATAGTTTTTTTCGTGCTAAGTGGCATCAAATGAGCGGCAGATAAGGATTCATACTGATTTTTGAGCCGGAAAATCCTGGTCAATCCTATGGATGGAGTACGCTGTTGTGTTTCAATGTGAAGCACAATTGCGTATAATATGAGATAACAAGGAGGTGCTCAACATGGCAGCAATCAAAACAGCAAATGTGAATGCGAGGATCGATCTGAATGTCAAAACCCAGGCGGAAGCGATACTTTCCAGACTTGGGCTTCCTCGATCCGTTGCTATCGATGCCTTTTATCGCCAAATCATTATTCATGGTGGTATGCCATTTTCTCTCACAATTCCGGAGTCCAATATCCCTGACTATGATGAGATGAATACTGCGGAGTTTAATCAGATGATGGCGACTGGACTTGCACAGGCAAAAGCGGATGATTCTTTTGATATGGACGAGGTTTTCGGGGAATTGGAAGCCGGGCTGGAGGGGTAAATGAATGAATAAAGAATTCGGATCACCCGCCAGGCCAGAGACCATTTGAGGGAAATCCGAAAGTATATTGAGTGTGAGCTTCTTGCTCCGGTTGCGGCAAAAAATACAGTTGCAGCGATCAAAGCTGAAATGCAGTCATTGACGCATATGCCAGCCAGAATACACCTTACTCCGGAGCAACCCTGGCATGATCACTTTATCTGAACCAAAAACCACACATTGCATTTACCAACATTTTCTACTCATTGACTTCCCATTGTCCCTTTATGCATTAGCTCTAATTGAATGAATATGACAACTAAAATAGCACATGCGGGAATGGAAAAAGAAACTATAGAATGCACTGATGTGGGTTACAGGACAATCTATTTTTGGTGCATTTAATCTGCCCGAAAACGACTGTTTTGAATCATAGAAAGATTGGCTGTACACTTCGGATATCGGCCTCGTATTTTTTGAAAAGATACTACTTCTATATTTACAAAAGGCGTATGGAGAGGATAAAATGGTAACAGATAGTTACCTACGGTCCTAGCACCCGATGTGTGTACAATTGCCTTCATAGGCTACATAAAGCAAAGTTTTACAGGAAAATTTGCAATAGCATTTGAGGAATATCAGCGGAAAATACTTTATTATCAGCATGGAGAGCAGACACCCTGCGAGCGTCCCGGACCCGGGCGTTTTGCAAGGCGGCGGACAGCATTTCTGTATCTGCCTGCCACATAAAATGAACGGAGGATGATGAATGAAGCTTCGCGGAAAAATGCTCAGCGTGTCACCAAAATGGTTTTACACCGTTGTGCTGACATGTACAATAGGTATCCTTTTGGGTTCCTTCTTTGATTTTCAGATCAACGAAAAGCTTGCCAACGTTACGAAGCTCGGCTCTTTCTTTGCCGCGTATGGCTGCTATTTCTCCTACTGCCTGTATCCGGCGGCGGGAATGTGTCTGTACAAGGGGCTGAAGAAAAAGGGATTTTCCATGGCGGGAACAGTGCTGCTGATCATCGGCTGGTTCCTTGCCGTCTATTATACGAATACCTATAGCGGCGGCAAACTGCGCGATCTGCTGTTCCATTACAAAGCCGGCGAGTCGTCACCATGGCTTTCGGTCCTGAACTGGCTGATCATTGCAGCGCTGTATGTGTGGCCGATGATCCTGTGTGACAAAATTCTGGATGATAAGGATGCGGACAGACTGGTTGCTGTCGGGGCCGCGATCCTGATTGCGGGCGTTGTCTCCGACAACGTAAACCTGTGGCTCAAGCAGGTGGCCTCCCGCCCGCGATACAAGTATCTGATCACGCTGGACGATCCGAGGAGTGCATTTCGCAACTGGTGGCAGATGGTTCCGAATCTCGCCGGCAGTGATGACAGCTTCAAATCCTGGCCCAGCGGCAATATGACAATAGCCGCTATGATGTTCTCGCTGCCCATGCTCGCTGACGTGACGAAGAAAAGAAGCGAGCGCAGAAATTTCCACTGCTTTATCTTCGCCTGTGTGTTCGTGCTGCTCTACGGCTATAACCGCATCCACATGACCAATCATTTTCTCACGGATGTATGCTTTGGGACGCTGATCACGTATCTGATCCATGTGGTCGTGAGCAAAGCACTTTTGCCGGTGGAGAAAACAGAATGATAAATAAACGCTCCCGGAAGCAGGAGAAACCCTGAACATGAAAAGGATCGTTGGCTTTGTATTGCTTATTGTCATGCTGCTGCTGTGCGGCTGTGAGGCACGCCCGAAAAGCAATGATCAGACATCCTTTTTCCATTGGAATTCTGATGCCCCGGCGCTGAATGCGCTGATCGAGTATGTGCATGCTGTGACGGACAAGGCCTCGCCCGACTACATCCCGCCTGCAGAACGTATCGCCACCTTCGATATGGACGGCACGCTGATCGGCGAGCTGTTTCCGACCTATCTGGAGGATGTCATGCTGATGCGTCGGATTTTTGACGATCCCTCTTATACGCCGGATGAGGACATGGTTGCCTTCGGCCTCGTCATCCGCGATCATGCGGTGGACAGAACCTTTCCGGCAGGTTTTGAGTATGCGTTCTCCAGCCATCTGGCCAAAGCCTTCGCCGGAATGACGCCGAAGGAATACGATGATTATGTAAAAAGTTTTCTTGCTTCCCCGGTGGATGGATTTGAGGGTATGACCTATGCGGAAGGATACTACCTGCCAATGGCGGAGGTCATTGGGTATCTTCTGCAAAACGACTTCAAGTGCTATATTGTCTCGGGCAGCGATCGTTTCACCATTCGCACCTTTATCAAGGGTGTGTTTGATATCCCCAGCGAAAACTGCATCGGGTCTGACGCGAAGCTGGAAGCAAAGGACCAGGGCAATGCGGAGGACTATGATTATCAGTTCACCGGCGATGATACCCTGGTACGCGCAGCCCAACTGCTGGTAAAGGACGTTAAAACCAGCAAGGTTCTGCAAATCGTCCGGGAGATCGGCAAACAGCCGGTACTCTCCTTCGGCAACAGCTCCGGCGATGTGAGCATGCACAACTACGCCCTGTTTAATAACCGTTACCGGAACGCGGTATTCCAGCTGATTGCCGACGATGACGTACGTGACTACGGCCACCCGGAGAAGGGTCCTGAGCTTCGCAAGCAATGGGAGGACATGGGCTTTCATGTAATTTCCATGCGCGACGACTGGAAGACGATATACGGCGAGAACGTCGTCAGAACCGGTGAATTTCACTGGCTGGAGGATTATTCGGACGACATAATATCCAAAAAAACAAGCGGCATGGCCGACGATACCAACGCCGCTGAACCCCATTAGATGGTGCATATTTCGGACAACAGTATATAAAATTCAGCGGTCGGCAAAAATACCGATCGCTGTTCTCATGACAAATCGTCCTTCTTTGACATCCAATAGAGATTGAAAGCAACCAGAGTCATTTCGGGAGTGCGCTGAGCAATCAGAACATGGATGCTTCGCAATCCTGTATAGATCCCGTTCCATGTGATTTCATGGGTAACAGATATTCCTGACCGAAAGTCCTTCTCGCCCTCTCAGGATAGATGAATCGTGCTGCTGTTACAGGACAAAAGCGCGTTATAGCTCAGGCGGTCATCCTGAATGTCAGGCTGGAACAGCTCGCCGTTGTCCTTGATAATGATCTCAGGCTTCCCGATAAACCGTAGGACACATTCGCCCAGCACCTTGTTTTTTTCATTTTTTTCCCCCGTTTGGCGGAACAGGGATTGAAGAAGAGCCCCGACTTCTCCGATCTTTCCGCTTTCTATGCCGTGCTCATTCAGGTTCTCCTGAATCCAGTTCCAGAGCCGTTCATATTCCTCCGGCTGATATTCAAAGGAATTCATACTTACCTTGCCATAGTCCGGGTCATCCAGCATATAGGGGATGCTTTGCCTGCCCTTCATAATCAGGACAAAGCTATAGAAAATCGCCATGGCCGTGATCTGGGATAATACCATCCCCTTCCCCATAGCCACGATCCCGCCATTCAGGCAGAAGTTGACGCAGAACAGGATGGGAAACAGAGCGGTTCGGAAGACGACCATCATACATGACCACAGCGGCTTCCCGGTATAACCGTAGTAATCGCTCAAAAAACCTCCGATGGACGCCGCGACCACGCCCAGGGAGCAGAATCGGATGCACTTGACAAGATCAACCTGAAGGGGCGTATCCTCGATTCCATAGAGCAGAAGCACGGTATTCGGTAGGAGCAGCAGCAGCAGAGTGACCGCCATGCCACCGAAAGCACACGCAACCAGCGCTTGCCGAAAGAGGGTCTTGATACCTTCGCCGTTTCTTTCCCCGGTGTAGCTGGCCAGCAGATACCCCGCCGCCTCGGAGGGGCCGTTGATCATCTCATAGATTTCCAGCATGGCGCAGAGCACCGTGTTGGCGATGAGGTAATCATTCCCCCAGAAAAGCAGGATGGCTTTGGTAAAACCGGCGGATACCACGGACATACAAATTCCGGAGGTATTGTTTTTCAGGGAATACTGGGCGAAGCGCAGAAGATCCCTGAAGGAGAACCAGTATCGCAGCCGGTAGGTATTGCTCTTTTTCAGGAAATGGATGGAAACCACGAGCAAATAGCCCACATAGCTCAGGACCGTTCCCAGGGCAAGGCCGCTCATTCCCATGGTCTGCGCCAGGAGCACGGAGGCGCCCACATTCACCGCAAAGGAGACCAGGTACGCCACATAGGAAAGGGTATCATCTCCATCGGCGGAGATCATCTCATCCAAAAAAGTAGCCAACGCCATCACCGGCGGGACAAAAATGAAAAGTTGGTAATACTCCCGGGCAAAGGCTTCGATGGCGGGGGAGGAAGTATAGTAGCTGAAATAAAAATCCTCCATCAAATAGAATAGGACCGATTGTGCCAGCCCCAGCAGAAGCGTCGCAAAAAGGCCCAATGTAAAGAGCCTCCTTGCGCGCTCATAATCTCCGCTTCCTTCCGCGATGGCGCAAAGATTGGAGCAACCATAGGTAAAGATTGTGGAGATAAAGGTGCTTAAGGATACCATAGGGAACACCAACGAGGTGGCCGCCAATGCGTTCGTTCCCAAAACATGGCCTGACACCACTCCATCGACCATAGTCAGCCCAATGGCAAACACCAGGCCAATCGTATATTCAAAGGCGCGGTGCCCGTACTCCTTCTTGAGAAACGTGGGCTTGAAAATGGAGCGCAGAGCGGCGGAAACGCTCCCTTTTTCCCGGAGCTTCCTCCGGACATAAATGCACGCCGCCAAAAGGATCGTTCCGATCAGCGCCACGGAGACACAGGCGGAAAAGGTATTATCTCCCAGGGCTGCCATGTCGGTTATCACATCCGTCTTGGTCCAATCATTGACGATAAATCCGAAGCCGAACATGGCGACAGGGATGGACGACAGGTACAAAACCGCGATATTCACCAGGATCTGAACAAAGTTGAATATCACGATCTGTCGGATGCCGAACCGATCCTCGTCCCGGTTCAATTTCCGGAATATGACGCCGATCAGCGCTACGGCCACCGCCTCCAGGGTGTCCACAAAGATGTAATCAAAGCTGTGATAGGTAAGATAATCAGACACAGTGCAGTTGAGAAAGGCCGCGAAAAATCCAACCAGCGGCCCGAAGATCACCGATCCTACCGCCTCTATAGCTTCTCCCATCCAGATGGAGTCATCATGAGACAGCAGGACGATGAGACGATCCATGGAAAAGGCGACCAGGCTGATGACCAGTACCTGCAGGACACGTTTCCTAAATGTCAGAGAATATGTTTTCATGCTTTTCTCCTCAAGAAATACTAACCAATACAGCGCCTATGATCAGTATGAACAGAACCAGATATTGGGTCCGGGTCAGTTTTTCCTTCATCAGGATGCGGGCGCCCAGAATATCCAGAACGGGAAATGTGTTCCACAATACCACACCCAGCAGGGCGTCTCCGGACAGGGCATAAATGTAAAACAGATCGCCTGCGGCGCTGAACGCCTGGCTGACGAACCGATACTTTTCAGTTTTTCGGAAGGGATTGTAAATCTTTTTATGCCTGATCCAAAGATAGATCCATACAAAAACGGAAATAATCACTTGTACCAGCGTGTTGGCTGCAATAAACTCCACGGAGTCCACGATTTTGTCTCCGATCAGCACACTGCTGACGAAGGAATCGGCTCCGTCGAATAACGCGGAGACGATAGCCAGTGCTATGCCGATTTTGAGCGCTGTCCTGCTTGATCTGGCGGGTTTCGAAGTCAGCTGCCCCTGCTTCTCCTCCTGATGGTCCTTGAGGGAGGGATAGATGATCGTCACGCCCAGGATCAGGATCAGGCCAATGGCCATGGTGGGAGTAAACAGTCTGGCCGCAAATCCTGCGTTCCCCGTCAGCACGTGATAGATCACCAGAAACAGGATATAGAAAAGTCCATCCACGTTGGCGAAGGTGTTCCTTACCGATACTCCCACATACTTGTAGGCCACCAGCGCGAAGAACAGACAGGTGTAGCTGCATATCGGATTCAGAAGCACCACCGGTTTGTTCAAAATGAGTTCATGGGGCATCAGTGAGGTCTCATCCAATCCAAAGAGAAGTAGAGCGCACAATACGACGGCATTAAAGATCCCATACCATACCAGGGTCTTCAGCGCGTCTTCCACGCGGGAGAAAACGGCCTTTTTTTCATATAGATCCTCTCCGCAAACCATCAGCATGGATAACAGAGTAAAAACAATAGCCATTTGCTCTTGTAAACCTCCTTGTCAGTTTCCGTTTTGCGAGAACGCTCCTTCAAAGCCGGAGGTTCAAGAACGGTGATACAAAAGCTCTAACGGTACTTTCGACATTATAGCAAAGAACTGCCCGAAGAAGCTAATAAAATCAAAGCTTCATGGGCAGTTTTTATGTGCACACAACAATTATTTTTCGGCTTTTTGAGCTTGTATTTCCGATGCCGTATTTTCCTTGAACCAAGTCAATAAATCAGTGACTTTCATCCAAACTTCCTGATCCAATCCCGACAGTTCAGAGAGCGTCTTCATTGCTTTCATTTTTCCATCAACGGTTAATATGACATGACATTCCTGAACATGTGAGACTTGACAGCCATGCGGAATATAAATACACTCTTCCAGCCAGCCAAGGCATAACTGCGCCCTTTTTTCGGCTTGCAACCAAACTGAATACTACATTCGTGATGGATAACTGTCGGACTTGACGGGGTTAGTATACCCTGTCAGGTTCGGCGGTTTTTGTCATATAAAGAATAAATCACAAGGAGGAATTTAACATGAAACAGAAAACAGGAAGAAAGCTGCTGGGCGTTTTGCTGGCGCTGGTCATTGGGCTGGTGCCGGGAATGAGCCTGACGGCGTATGCAGATGGATCGGTTAAGGAGGTGAGCACTGCGGATGGATTTAAGCAGTATACAATCAAGGCGACTGTAAAGGGGTTGAAATCCGGGCTGGCGGTGTTGGACTACGGTGGGCTGCTTCGGTATTACAGCAGCAATTCCAATGTGGCGAAGGTTAATGCCAGCGGAGTTATTACCGCGGTTAACCCCGGGACATGCACGGTTAACGCTGTTACAAGCAACGGAATCAGGACTAAGGTGAAGGTAACTGTGGCGAGGTAACAGGGATATTTGGATAACAGTGGGATGAGACAAGGGGACTGGTAATGTAAATTACTGAGAATGCGCGATAGTATTAAGGCAGGCGTGAAGGATGGTCTTCTGCCTGCTCTTCTTAGTGTGCCTGGTAGCTGGGACATGCTGCCCACTTTTTTGTTGGAGCTATTGACAAACATAACAATATAATGGTAGATTATCAACCATATTAATGACAACGGGTATAGTTTGCTCATTTTCGGAAAATCACAGGGAGTACGTTTATGCGGGACAAGGAAAAAGACGCGGCTCAGATGGCGATCAAGCGAAGGCATTTTCTGGAGAAGGCCTACGAGCTGTTCACGAGGAAGAACATTGAATCCGTATCCATGATCGAGGTGGCCAAAGCGTGCGGCTATGGCACGATGACGCTTTACCGTTATTTCAGCACGAAGCCAAAGCTTGTGGTCGCCGTGGCGGCATGGATCTGGGGGGAGACCATCCGGGAAAATCAGGAGCGCAGGCCGAATGCGGACTTTGAGGGCATGACCGCGCTGGGGATTTTTGAATTCTACCTGGACTCCTTCATCGAGCTGTACCGGCACAAGCGCGACCTGCTGCGATTCAATCAGTTTTTTAACATCTACATTCAGTCGGAGCGCATCGACCCGGAAGTGATGAAGCCATACAAGGACATCATCGAAGAGCTGAAGCCGGAGTTTCATGTGCTATATGCCAGGGCTGAGCAGGATCACACCCTCCGCACGGACGAGTCGGAGGAGGAGATGTTTTCCACCACGCTCCACCTGATGCTGGCAGCGGCGACGCGATACGCCATCGGGTTGGTGTACATCCCGGAGAGCGGGTTTGACGCAGAGAAGGAACTGGAGAAGCTGAAAGAAGCACTTCTCATGAGGTATAGAAAAGGATAACGAATTGTTTCCATCCCCCT
>DGWH01000129.1:17364-24313 GCA_002395225.1 Christensenella sp. UBA4263 | reverse complement strand
CCAGTCCTTGTACACCGCCAGATCGAGCGTTTCGCTCCGGTGCCGGTTTGTGACAATAAATGCCGTTTCCGCATCGCCGCTATAGATCGGTTCCTCATAATGCGCCACCTGTTCCTCCAGGAGGCTGTATTCCACCGGTTCCCCATTTTCAAAAAGCGGGAACACAGCCCCTTCCACCGGTGTGATTTCATGGTTCCAGGAATCCCCGACGCGGCGGATGTCCACCTCATCATCCCGGTATGCCATGCCGTTTTTCATCAGGCGGAGCGTGACAGAGGCCGGGCGCCTTCCATCCTCATCATCCAGATCATCCCAGAGGACCGTGGCATAGAACATGTCGATGGTATCCGATGTATTTATTGATAATCCGGAACCCCTCTTCCTGCCTGCCCTCCACGATGGCCGAATAGCCGGAAACCGGTTCCTCTTCCGCCATGTACGGAATCGGCACCGCCAGGCCGTTCTCCGAAAACATCATTTTCCAGTCCTGTCCCCGAACGCTTTCACTGGTTAATACTGCCAATTTTTACAACACTATTTATATCACGGCAGGCCTTTCCTGTAAATAGTCATGTTTTTAGCAATGACGCCGATAACATAAATATTGGAATAGATGCCGTAAATACCTGGGGATTTTAGTGGGAAAGCTGGGGTTATCGGATGATTGGCGAGACGATCTGCCTTTTCAGAGACTGGCTGTGAAATGCACCGGAACTCATTGCGACAGCAATGGTTCAGCCGTTGACAGGATGAACAGGTTAAAAAAGTACGGAAGAGTCAGGGAAGCAGCGTTAGAAAGTCTGACTTTCATGTTTCGTAAAATGGGTGGAGATATTGATGGGGGAGGCAAGAATGCTCCTTGCCCTGATAAATCAGAAGTGCATGGTGTTTCAGAACAGGATGACTCCTTTCGAATCCCAGAGTGATGCAAACTGTTATTAAAGAAGTTCTCGATCAGGAACCCGGATGTTTTTGAGCGAACGGAACATGGGTGGAAACCCGAAAATGGCGAAGAGAAATGAAACCGAAAAATGAAATGATGGCATTTGATTTGCGATCAGGATGCCATCATTTTCTTTCTGGAAATGCAGTTAAACATTTATCCCCGGAAATTCAAGGTATCTTTTCCTTAAACAGAAGGACTTTCCCTTAAAATCTCGTCAAAAATAAGGGAAAGAGCAAAATTTAAGGGAAAGCATCTCCCTTACATCAACACCTGTTCCAGATTCGTGCATTGTTTATGTGTCTCTCTTGAAGAGATTCCCTTAAAAATGCAGTACAATTAAGGGAAAATGCCCTTAACCACTTTACTTTTCCCTTAAAAACCGCTATTATTTAAGGGAAAGTAAAGGGGGGTATGGAAATGAGAGCGTTCAACTACTCACTGATTAGGGAAAAAAAATGGGACTCCGAGATTCTTGGACTTGTGGCCGCTGTCTATAAAGAAGCAGGTAAACAGGAAATGTATCTGAAGCAAAGACCTGAAGAGCTCGAAAAGCTGGTCGAGATTGCCAAGGTTCAAAGTACAGAGGCATCAAATGCCATAGAAGGAATCGTTACCACGAATACACGAATCCGACAGCTTGTGGAAGATAAAACCACGCCCAAAAACCGTAATGAGCAGGAAATCGCCGGATACAGAGATGTGCTGGAGATCATTCATGAAAGTTTTCATTCAATACCAATTACGCAAAACTACATCCTCCAGCTGCATAAAATTCTTTACAGTCATATGAATAACCCGGCGGCAGGCAGAACAAAAACCGTACAGAACTATATCAGTGCGACTTACCCGGATGGACATACTGAGACACTCTTTACTCCTCTTCCGCCGTATGAAACGCCGGGTGCACTTGACCGGCTATGCGAGGAATATAACCGTGTCATCGGAAATCTGGAACTGGATCCGCTTATTGCGATTCCTGTTTTCATTCACGATTTTCTCTGTATTCACCCTTTCAATGACGGGAACGGGCGCATGAGCAGGCTGCTGACAACACTGCTTCTCTATCGGAGCGGTTTCTATGTCGGAAAATATATCTCTCTGGAGGCAAAGATAGCAAAGAACAAGGATTTGTACTACGATGCACTCTCTGCCTCACAGGACGGCTGGCATGAGGGAACAGACGATCCGGTTCCGTTTATTAAGTATTTGCTGGGGACGATCCTGGCAGCTTACAAAGATTTTGAAGACCGTTTTTCGCTTGTAGAAACAAAAAAATCCGCTCTTGAGACAGTACGGCTGGCCACACAGAATAAAATCGGCCGATTTACCAAACAGGATATCCTTGAACTTTGTCCTGCCATCAGCACAAGTTCCGTGGAGGGTGCACTTAGAAAGCTGGTCTCTTCCGGTGAACTGAAACGGGAAGGCATCGGCAAAAGTACCTGCTATTACAGAACAAAATGACTTTCCCTTAAAATCTCGTCAAAAATAAGGGAAAACATACAGATTTAAGGGAAAGCATCTCCCTTGCATCAACACACGTTCCAGGGGATATCCTTCCTTGAAAAACAGAAAAATTCAAAACTGTTCTTGCCTTTTCCGTTCAGGTGGCCTATACTTCACGCCCGGCAAACACCACTTGAAAGGAATCCTGCACATGAAAAACGTGATTCAGTTCCTGAAAAAGGAGCTTATGCTTTCCCTGTCTCTGCTGGCAGCCCTCATCGCCCTGATCATCACGCCGCCCAGTCCGCAGCTGCTCAGGGACATCGACTGGCGGACCCTTGGAACACTGCTGATGATGCTCTGTGTTCTGGAAGGATTTAAGCGGGAAAACGTCCTGGAACCGGTGGTCCGCCTGGCCTCACGGCTGACGCGGATGACCAGTCTCACCCTGTTCCTGGTTTTCGGCGTATTCTTCACTTCCATGTTCGTCACCAACGATGTCTCCCTGATCATCTTCGTTCCGCTGACCCTGCTGCTTTTCCGGAACGGAAACCGGGAACACTATATCCTCCCGGTGATCTCCCTTGAAAACATCGCCGCCATCCGCGGTTCCATGCTGACTCCCTTCGGCAGCCCGCAGAACCTTTTCCTGTACGGGCAGGCAAATGTGAGTGCCGGACACTTCATGCTGCACATGCTCCCTCTGAGTGTCCTCTCCGCCTTGCTGCTCATCCTCTTCATTCTCTTTCTGTACCGGAAGAATCTGCGGGAACAGATCACCGTCTCTGATTCGAAAGATCCGCGGCAGGCAGAGGGTCGGGGTCGGCGCATCACCTATCTGGTGCTTTTCGCCCTGATCATCGCCGTCATCGTCACCCGGACCACCCTGTGGCCCTTTGCCGTACTTCTGGTTCTGGCCGTCATCGCCGTAACAGACCGCAGTCTGTTCCGGCAGGTGGATTTTGTGCTCATTATCACCTTTTTCTGCTTCTTCGTCTTCTCTTCCTCCATCGCGGCAAACCCGCACATCGCCGGCCTGCTGCGCCGGGCCGTGGCCGGTCATGAATACTGGTGGGCCATCGGCCTGAGCCAGATCATCTCCAATGTTCCCGCCTCCATCGTGCTCTACCCCTTCTCGACGAATTTCGCCGGTCTGATCTATGGCGCCGATACCGCCGGCCTCTGTTCCCTCATTGGCTCCCTGGCCTCGGTCATCAACTACCGGATCTATGTGCGGGCATACCCGGGCAACGGCGGCAAATTTGTCCGGGTCTTCACGCTGGTGAGCTGGGCATTCTTCCTCCTCGTGGTGATCCCCGGCTGGCTGCTGAGCCGCTGGAAGTTCTTCTGACAGCCGGCCGGACAGGTTCATTTAACCTGAAAGGGCTGACTCCGCCAAACGGAGTCAGCCCTGTTTTTGGTTCATAAAACCTTTTGTCCGTTGACATGTAAGGAAAACCTGGCATCAAACAGTTGTGCCGCATGGGAGCACATCGTCATCCGCCCAAGGAAAATATCGAAGTATTCGTACATGGTGCAGATGTTTTCATCAATGGTCAGCGCCAGCGTGATCATTTTCCGTTCCGGCTCACAGATCAGCTTTGTCTCTGTCACCGCGTAATTGACCCGGTCATGGATGTCAAACAGAATGGGATCCTTTTCCCGGACCCGAGTCCGCCGCACATCCGTTTTATCCGCGATGATCAGCGCAGCCGCAATCGTATCGGCCACAATCCCGCTGGATTCATCATGGTTGGCAATGGCTGAAACAACCCGGACCCGGTCCCGGATGGACAGGTCCGTATCCTCCAGAATTTCGTTGGCCAGCAAAGCCCCATACTCGGCATGATGCTTTCGGTTGATGGCATTTCCAATGTCATGCATGAACCCGGCGATTCTGGCCAGTTCCGCCTCTTCCTGCCCATGACCAAAGGCCAGCAGGATTTCCGCCGCCTTCCGGGCCACAAGCTGTGTATGCGCCGTGGAATGATCCGTAAAGCCCAGAGCTGCCAGATTCGCGTCTCCTCTCCGATAGAACTCCAGAATTTCCGGATTCCGGAGAATGTCCTCGTATTTCATGTTCCGGTTCCTTTCAGATATATTTTTCGGGCAGGCACATCAGGGATGAATCAGGCCCTCCAGCGTTTTGAACAGCGCCTCCGGTTCCACCGGCTTGGAAAGGTGCGCGTTCAGGCCGGCCTGCATGCTGCGCTGCACATCCTCATCAAAGGCGTTTGCCGTCAGGGCGATGATCGGGACAGACCTGGCATCCGGCCTGTCCATTGCCCGGATCACCCGTGTCGCCTCCAGCCCGTCCATCTCCGGCATGCGCATATCCATCAGGATCGCATCAAAATGACCGGGCTCGCTGGCGGCAAACATCTGCGTGGCAATCAATCCGTTCTCCGCGTACTCCACATCCATTTCCCGCATGGAGAGAACCATCATCATGATCTCCGCATTGACCGGCACATCCTCTGCCAGCAGGATGCGCCGTCCCGTCAGATCGGCCGTTTCGCGTTCCAGCCGGATATTCTTCCTCCTGAACGCCTCCCGGAACTCATCCATCACCTTTCGGGCAAACAGCGGCTTGGCGACAAAGGTATCCACACCGGCGTTTTTGGCCTCCTCCGCCACATCCTCCCAGCTGTAAGAGGTCAGGATAATGATCGGCGTTTCATGGCCCACAATTTTCCGGATCTGCCGGGTCGTTTCAACGCCGTCCAGCACGGGCATCTGCCAGTCCACCAGAATCAGATTGTAGGGTTCCCGCCGCGCGTGGCGAAGCCTGACCATTTCGATGCCATCCAGGCCGGACAGGGCATGCTCACACCGGATGCCGACCTGTCCCAGCACGACCTGGGCATGTTCACAGGCCACCGGATCATTGTCAATGACCAGCACACACATGTCATCCGGGTGCACCACGCTGTCCTCCAGCGTCTCCAGAACGTGATCGGAATCCAGCAGCGTCACGGTAACGGTAAACGTCGTCCCTTTTCCTTTTTCGCTCTCCACCTCGATGTTGCCGTTCATCAGCTCCACGATGCTTTTGGTAATGGGCATGCCCAGTCCGGTGCTTCCGTATTGGCTGGTGGTGGATGAATCTTCCTGAGAGAAGGTGTCAAAGATCTTTGGCAGATACTCTCTGCTCATCCCGATGCCCGTATCTCTGAACGTAAAGCGCAGGGTTGATTTGCCGTCAAACTGGGCAACCGTTTCAATGGTGAAGGTCACCCGGCCGCCCTCCGCCGTAAACTTGACCGCGTTTCCGAGTATGTTGATCATCACCTGCCGCAGCTTCATGGCATCCCCGATGTAATAATCACGCACATCCCGGCTCATCCGGCATTCATAACGCAGTCCCTTGTCCCGGCACTGGCTGCTGATAATGGTATTCACCTGTTCCAGCAGCCGGGCAAAGGAAAACTCTTCACTTTTTATCGTCATGCGGCCTGATTCGATGCGGCTCATATCCAGGATATCGTTGATGATGCTCAGCAGATGATTGGCCGAGCCATCGATTCTCGCCAGATAATCCCGGACCTTTTCCGTGACCTGTGGATCATTCATGGCGATGTTGTTCAGCCCGATAATGGCATTCATCGGCGTCCGGATTTCATGGCTCATGTTGGAAAGGAACGCGGTTTTTGCCTTGCTGGCATCCTCTGCCGCCGCCAGCGCCTCCGCCAGCGCGCGATTCTTTGCCATGGATTCACGCATTTCCGCATCAATCACCGTAAAGCCCACCCCTACCCGGTGAACCATATGGTCATCCCGCTCATCCGGATGCCGGACGCCGGCCATGCGCAGCATCTCATAGTATTCCGTCCCGTTTCTTGCCGCCAGATACCGATAGGCGATAATCGATTCGGTGGCAAGTGCCTCCCGCACATGTTCCGGGTCAATGAACCGCAGGAAGCCCTCCCGGTATTCCGGCGCCACAAACCGCTGTCCATACTCCCTGAACCAGGCATGGTAAGGAAAGTGCTCTCCCACCGGCGGCTGTTCCGGATCACTGGCATCCGCCCGGTAGCATACGGCATCATCAATGTCCACGTCCACATGATACACGCTGCGGTAGTCCGAGGCCAGGGCGGTAATCATGCTGTCCAGTTCCTTCTGACGGTTTTCCTGTGCCGTCAGCTGTTCATACAGCGCCAGCTTTTCCTCCAGCTCCTGCTGCTTTGTCCGCGCCTCTGCCTCCGCCGTCTTGATCCGGGTCATCTCCGTCACATCCACACACATGCCCAGCAGGCACAGCCGGCCTGAGGGTTCCCGGAACGTGACCTTGGTCGTCTGCAGATTGCGGAAATTCGTTCCGGTGGCATCCGGCACGTCCTCGAAAAAGATATGTGCTTTCCCCATGGCCACGGCCTTGCGGTCATCCTCCACGAAATGATCCGCCGTCGCCTGATCAAATATCTCGTGATCCGTCAGGCCGATCACTTCCTCCGGTCTGGTTTTCCCGGCGTATTCCGCGAATGCCTGGTTGCAGGCAAGGTATCTGCCGGTGGCAATTTCCTTGGAAAAGCTCATGGCGGGCATATTGGTCAG
>DGWH01000129.1:0-17296 GCA_002395225.1 Christensenella sp. UBA4263 | reverse complement strand
GAGGAAACGGAGCCCATCAGGTCAGCCAGTTTGGCCGCTGACTGAACCTCTTCAATCAGCCTCTGATTTTCTTTCTCGGCCTTTTCTGCATCGGCCAGCGCTTTCTGGTAGGCCTGTTCCTGACGGACCTCGTCATCCACATCCTTAAAGCCCATCATGACGCCCATCCGTCCGCCCGGCATGTGAATCTTGCCAAAGTCAATCCGATAATGCCTCTGTCCGGATTTCAGATCCCGGATGAAATTGAGCGTAAACCGGTCACTGGTCTCAAACCTTTTCAGAATATACGGCAGACTCATCTGCTCCTGCATCCGTTCACGGTCCGCCTCCGCCACCATGGTATTGACGTATTCCGTTTTCGTCTCCGTATAGCGCGGATGGCTCAGGGCGTTTCGGATGGCCTCCTCATGCAGCTCATCCATGTCCGTATGATAGAGGGACATCTGTTCCGTGACCACATCCTTGATCAGGTACACGGTATTATACGCCGTGGTCAGCGTGGCAATGACCGCGTCTCTTGTGGCAGAGTCCGTCTCTCTCTGAATCTTCTTTTCCGTTATATCGGAGATGAACACCACGTAGATCCCGCCATAGGCATTGGTTTGCGCGTAATGCCCATAGTCATCCACCCACCGGATGCTTCCATCCCTGCGGATAATCCGATACTCGGCATAATCCATCTGCTCCTCGCTGGTATTGATCTGATGGATGATGGAAACCGAAATCCGCTCATAATCCTCCGGATGGACCATTCCCCTGAATGTATACCCCGTCAGTTCCTTAAATTCTTCCAGACCGCTGCACCCGTAGATGTCAAAAACCGCCTTATTCGCATAGATCAGCTTTTCCGGTTCTTCCGCCCTGTAGATAAAGAAGCCGCCGGGCATATGACCGCCGATTTCCTCGATGACTGATAACGTATCCTCGTTCAGTTCAAACTTTTTTCCCTTCATGCCCATTGTCCTCCTCTTACAAGACGCAGGTATGAGACGCAGATTGGTCATTTGGCACCGCAGCATCTCGAGTGCTCCCGTGTGACAAAATATGTTCAATTTAGCGAATTTTCATGATTATGATAAACACAATCAGTTTAACACACTGACTATCTGAATACAATGCTTCTCTCTCTGAATTTTCTCCAGGAAAAGGCCCTGTCGCGCAGCGACAGCAAGTCAAATCCAGGCCACCGTTGAGGTCTGCAAAGACGAGGCCCTGTCGCGCAGCGACAATCTGTCAAAAGCGCATCATTATGCTGCAGTCTCCACCAGTAAATAATGGGCTCTTTGGGTTCGAATGGGTAAAAGAATATCGTTACTGACAAGCAAAAGCGCAAAAACCACATTGGTTATAATGACATGATTCTTAATCCGGTGTGTAATTGCCTCATGAAAACCCACAGCAGGAGGCAATTGCGATGCCAATCGTTAAATACACAAATCCAAAGACCGGAGTCGTCTATGCCTACGAATCAACCGGAAAACGGAGCCCTCAAACTCAGCGAAACGAACCTGTACGCACTATCTGGGGCGTGTTGATCCAGAAACTGGTGAGATTATTCCCACGGGCGGCAAGCGTGGCCGTAAGCGTCGTGTTCCCGCAGAGGTCGGAGAAGAGACACCCGTTTCCCCGGCTCAGTATGAAAACGCTGTGCAGTCATTAGAACAAGCGCAGCAGATGCTTAACGACCAGGAAAGACGTATTCGCCAGCTTGAAACAGAAAATGCTGCCATGAAAGCTGTTTTACGCAGTATCGCCGAGCAAACAGCTCAGTACTCAGCCCGTTCAACGGCTCAGTGAATAGAGGGAACATAAGCCGGGGCATCAGGAAGCTCCCGTATCTGTTCTTACGAGAGAAACTCCTGTCAGTATGTTCAAAAAAGTGCTTGAAACCGACTGGAATACAGGCCCTCGTACCTGTGCAGACAGAACAAAGAAAACGAATCCTCCTAAAAATGAAAGAATGCTGTCACTGCCGGAAAAATCACACTGGCAATCCGAAGAAAAACCTGACGTTCAGGATTCAACCGGCTCCGGCACTCCGGCACCCCGGCACAGTCGAGGGCGTAGTCTGAACGAAAGCCAGACGCGCTGAGTAAAGAATCGTCCAAAAGATGAACAAATACATTAGGACACAGCCCCGGGAAACAGAATCTCTCAGGGCTGTGTCCTTTTCATTCGTAAGTGTGTTTTATCTGCAGTATCTGCCTTGTACGTTTCAACTGCTTAGCCATATTATGCGTAATGTTTGGGGAGGCAGAGATAATGAACTGGAAATTGGCCGGTATCACATTCATCTCCAGTGCGGTTATCCAGATTGCAAAAGCTTGCATCATATGGGGAGGCGATCGGGAGGACGGAAACTGAACGAATTCCCTGTAAACGTTCTCGCTTCAGAAACAAAAACGTTGCCTAATGGCAACGTTTTACTTATGGATTCTGCACGTTATTTGCTTTGCTTAAACAGCCAGTCCCGTACCGCTTCCAGCCTGTACGCATAATCAAAGGATGTCATATGCTCACCGGCGGGTCCGCCTGCGGCCTGTCCCTCCGCAAGGGTGCTCCCCTCTGTGAAGGTGACAAAATTGGCGGTACTAGCCTCGCTCAGCATCGCCGATACCGCAGCACTTTGCACATCCGCAGCATCCTGTGCGCTCCATTCCGCGCGGCTGTAAGCAGCCCCGTCCGCATCGAAAAGCCCCAGCAATTCAGCCTGTCCGGCAGAGGCTTTCGGGTCGCCGGCTGCAACGATATAGAAAAACGGTTTCTGTTCAAGTCCGCTCAGCTGACTGACATCCCACTGGCTGCCAACGAACACATATGCCGCAAAGAAATCCGGATAGGCGATGCTTTCATAGAAGGATGTCATGCCGCCCATGGACTGGCCGGTCGTATAAATCCGGTTTGTATCGATGGAGTAGGTTTCTGTCAGCGACTCAAGCATCCGCATGGCAACATCAATCTGCTCCGAATGATTATGGCTGTCATCCACGATGGTTTCCGTGAAAACAGGGACAACGACAAAAGCAGCATGTTTTTCCTGTTCCGCCTCAGATGCCCAGATCAGGCCGCCCCAACCCTGAGTCAGTACGGCGTCCGTCCCTATCCCGACGACGCTGGAATCAGGGATGAACTGAATCAGCGGATAAGACTGGCCGGCATCATAATTTTCCGGAATATACAGCTGATACTGCAGGCTGGTGCCGGTTTCCGTATCCTCAAAGGTCATCAGCTGAAACCTGGGTGCGATCTCCGCAATCATGGACTGCAGCACCGTATCGCCGGATTTGTCCGTCATTCCTTGACCGCCTCTCCCCTGGCCGTTCCCGCCAAAGGGGCCGTCTCCGCCGCGCGGGTCTTCTCCGAAGGCAAACCCGGCAGTGCAGATCAGTGAAAGCACAAGAAACAGTGACAGAATCATTTTCATCATGGATATCCTCCTCAGTTTTGATCAATGCAGTTCTCTGCCCCGGCCCGGATGATCCATCGCCGCATGACAGAGCCGCTTCTCAGAATTTTCAGATATCCGGACTTACGCTTTCGCTGCTCGATATCTGCGAATATGATAACAGAGAATCCTTAATTCAACCTTAAATTGAAACGGAATGTTTTGTCCATTTGACGTCCATGCAAAATGCCCCTCACGCCTGAAAAACCAAAGCGGTTTCATGCACCGTGCAGGCCTTATCCCCACCAGTGCCGTTTCACACACCGGCGATGGCTTCCTGATGGCTCTGGCCGCAGGCGCAGGCACCTTTGATTCCTTTGCCACGCCGCTGTTTGGCACCACCGTCGATCCCGCTTTCGCCGCCATCAACCCCGCTGCAGGCAGTCTGAGCATCTACGGTCAGCTGGGCGTCAATGCAGATGGGATGCGCTTTGGAAATGAAGCCGCCAGTGCCGGATGGGATACCATGGACTACACCGCTTCCGACATGATCCAGAACGGCATCGCTCCCTTCTGGTACATCTACGATTCCTCGGATGCCGCCGTGGCGGAAATCCTTGAATCCGGAGTCGCGGATGATGTGGTCGCCAGGGGTGAAACCATTGAGGAGCTGGCGCTTGACATGCACGTCTATACAGCGGCACTGAAGAGCACCTTTGATGCCTATAATGAAGCGGCCGCAGCCGGCACGGATGCCGCGTTCAACAAACCGGCCGCCTTCCTTACCGCACTTACCAAGGCACCTTTCTATGCGGTCAAGGTGTATCCCACGACCTTCGGTTCTGCCGGCGGTGTAACCACCACCGAACAGGGACGGGTCACCCGTCAGGACGGCAGCGTCATTCCCGGACTGTATGCAGCCGGCGAAATGAGCAACCGCTATTTCTACAACGAGAATTATATCCTCGCCGCTTCCCTCAGTCTGTACAGCACGATGGGCCATCGTGCCGGTGCTGCCGCTGCTGAGGATGCAATGGCGAAATAAACACTCCCTGTGTCCATCCGGCTGTTGAATGAACAGGCCGGCAGTGCCCGATTTGTACTTCTCTGCAGACAGGCAGCGATAAAAATAGTGGCAGACCGCCCATGCGCGGTCTGCCACTATCCTTATGTCTTGTTCCGAATAAAGATGGCGGTTCATCAGCACGCCGCCAATGGCACCCGGGCTCATTGAGCGGGCTTTGACGACGCAGTATTCGTCCTTTCCCGGATTTTCCGAAACGGATAGACTTCAGATAAAATTCATCATATAATGGTGCTGGCTCCATTTATTCAGGCATGACCATGCCGTAAAGCGACAGTTTTTCCAATTCGGACCAATACAAAGTTTCATTGGTCCAAAAACAACATTGAGGTGGATGCTCCCATGCTCTATACACTTCGTCATTTCGATACCCCGGCCCTGCGCTTTTCTGCTGCATCGGGAGCTGAGCTTGAAATACAGATTCAATGGGTTACCGACAACCCGGCACTGCTCCCTCTGGATCTGGCCGAGGTCAGTCCTGCAGGACTTGAGGCATGGATTCGCCATCGAACCGTGCCAAAAAATCGCGCATATGCCGGTTCACTGGTTGCCGCCATAGGACTCAGCCTGAATCGCCCGATGGATATTATCCGCGTTTCCAAAGGTTTATCTCTGAATGACTGCTATTGGGTAACGGATGAGGCTTTCAAAGGCTCTTTTGATCGTTTTAATCTGTACGACAATCGCTTTAATCGTACCCTTGGCTGGATCGCCTTCACAGGATATGGAAGTTCCAACCCCTCCGGACTCACTTCAAGCCCGGAGTTCACAACAAACGGAATGCTCGCTAAATGCTGGCGCAGAGAACGTGGAAAAATCAGGCTCTATAAGAGCGGGACGGAGGGCGCTGCCAATACGGGCAACGAACCATACTCTGAGTACTATGCCGCCATGATCGCCAAGCAGCTTGGAATCCACGCAATTCCCTATACCCTTTCCAGGTGGAAGGGCAAGCTTTGCTCTGTATGTGATCTGTTCACCAGCAAAGATGTATCCTTCGTACCGGTAGGAAGGATCGTCCGGAAGGGCGGCATGAAGGCAGTCCGGGACTTTTATTGTTCCCTTGGTGAATCTTTTGTCCGTGCACTGGATGAAATGATCATTTTTGATGCCCTCATTTTCAACACTGACCGGCATTTCGGCAATTTCGGGTTTCTTGTGGACAGCCATCGTAATCAGATCATTGCACCGGCGCCGCTCTTTGACCACGGCAATTCCCTGCTCAATTATGCCTGGGGGGATGATCTCCTGAACGAGCCGAATATGTGGAAATATGCGTGCACACTGTTCCCTTGTGTTTATAACAGCTTCGTCGATGAAGCGAAACCCCTTCTGACCCATGAGGCACGAAGCAAAATCCGCACTCTGCTGGACGTAAAGCTTAAACGGCACCCCAGATACAATCTGCCGCCCAAACGGCTCACCTTACTGGAAAAAACCATCTCACACAGAGCAAAGGAGCTGTTATCCTAATGCACCTCACTGGCTGCGTAGCAGCCGGCTTTTGTATCGTTCCATTCTGCCTGGGTGGCAGATGCATTGGATGGGACAACCAGCTTCATTCGCGGGATTTCACGTTTTCCATCTCCATTGCGCTGATTCATGGCGGGATATCCCGGCAGGCATGATCCCAGCCGGAATGAAATGTACTGTGTGCACAGGGGCGGCGGTGCCTGTCTAAACAGCAGGAAGATCCATGTTTCCCATACAGACCGCCTTCAGGATGCCGTTGTCAGCTTGAGTTCCCTGCCGCAGACATGGAAAAACGCCGGCAGACCCTGTCACTGTTTTCCGCTGATTGTCCCCACGTCGGAAGTGCCTGCACTCATCACTGTGCCCCGCTCCTGCTCTGTTATACGGCCTGCAGCAGAATCGACCTGATATTCGGGACGGACATCGGTTCTCACACCAAAAAGGGTTGGACAGACCATCATCAGGACATAAGGAAAGTGGCAGACTGCTCATGGGCGGTCTGCCACTTTCCTTATGTCCTGTTCCGAATGAAATTACTTGCTGTATTCCGCACTGGCGATGCCGATGATCCGTCCGCCGTTGAAGGCTGCACCAAGGGTGACGCCCTCGATCAGCGGATAGCTGTTGTTGTAGAGCTCAGCCACATCCGCACCGGCCGCGTACAGTCCCTTAATCACGGTGCCGTCTTCCTTGATGACCTGCAGATTGCTGTTTACCAGCACGCCGCCGATGGCGCCCAGGCTCATCGGGCGAGCCTTGACGGCGTAATATCCGCCGTTCCCCAGATTGGTCAGATACCGGGCATCCTTGCCCAGGATCTTGTCCGCACCGGCATCGCAGTCCGCATTGTACTGCTCAATGGTCGCCTTGAGGTTGGCTGCGTCCACACCCATGTGCTCAGCCAGCTCTTCGGCCGTCTCGCCCTTAAACACGATTCCCTTCTCACAGCCGTCCTCAAGCGCTTCGATGAAGCCCTTCCAGCCGGTGTTGTCCAGGGTGAACAGCGGGATGGTCGGCTCATAGTTGACGGTTGTGTCGATTCCGTAGAAAGAGGCGCCGTCCTTCTCCAGGTTTTCAGCCATCTCACGGGAGATGATGGCATAGAAGTATTCGCCCTGCGCAAACGTGGAGTTGGAGGCCAGAGCGGTATCATAGTTCAGGTCCTCGGGACAGAAACGGCTGCCGCGCACGGAGACCCAGATACAGTTGGGAAGGTACATGGCCATGGCGATCTTGTCCTCGCCGCTGCCGGTACGGATTCCCGAAAAGCTGGTGATTCCGTGAAGCTGCTGAATGGTCTTGCCCTTGCCGGCGCCAATGGCCTGGCTCATGGCCGCGCCGTCACCGGTCTGCGTACCGGTGGAGAACTCTTCCAGATGGAAACCAACCTCGTTGGTCACCGCTTCCTCGTTGGCGGCAAATCCGCCGGTGCACAGGCAGACCGCCTTGCAGGCAATGTTCAGCACGGTGCCATCCGCCTGACGCGCCTTGATGCCGGTAATGGTGTCGTTTTCCGCCTCAAGCTCATAGGCGGCCGTCTGCAGGTACAGTTTTCCGCCGGCCTCGGTGAATTTCTCCACCAGCGTCTGATAATACCCGTACTTGTTGTCCTGGTCCGCGTAAATGTGGTAGGTCGGATAGCCATCCGCATGGGCCGCCTGTTCGTTGCCCATGAAGTTGAACTCCATTCCGTTCTCCTCCAGCCAGTCCACCGTATCGCCGGAGTCCTTGAACAGATTGTAGAACAGCGTGCCGTCACAAAGCCAGCAGTTATAGTCCATCCAGTCACGCCACACCTGCTGGATGGTAAAGGTGCCGGCAACACCGGCCTCTTTCTGGTCCTTGCTGTCGATACCCATCGGGCCGCCGGCAATGATGGATACGCCGCCTACCGAGGCAGCCTTCTCCAGCAAAATGGTATTTGCGCCGTTCTGCTGGGATGCCAGTGCGGCGGCAACACCTGCAGCGCCCGCACCGACCACGACAACATCCGCTTCCATTTCCACCACGGTCGCCTCGGCCTCAGCTCCGGCAGCTTTTTCAAAGTTTGCCGGATCCGCTCCTGCCTGCGTAATGGCATCCTTGACAGCTGCCTTGATGGCATCCGAGGTAACGGTAGCGCCCGTGACGCTGTCCACATTCCAGGCATCGGCCTCAACAATCGCCGCCGGAATCTGCTCCAGGGGCAGAGCCGCAATTTCAGGTGTTTCGTTCTGTTCGGTTACCACGACAGAGGTAATTTTTCCGCCCTCAATGGTGGTTTCCACCACCACCGGGCCGTCCTTTCCCTCGCCGCTGGCAGTATACTTGCCGTCTTTCGCACCCTCCGCCAGCACACCGAAGCAGCTGAGGGTCAGTGCGAGGACCATCAGCAGAGAAATGAGTTTTTTCATGCTTTCAGCCTCCTAAATAATGATTAAGCCGGACAATCATAGCATTTATACTTCAAAATTACAATGTTTTATTAACAGTTATCCGGCTGCCGGTCTTCCGTTCTGTTACTGTTCACGGATTTTTTGAGCGACATAGATAAGTTCAGCGCTGCCGCACTATGACTGGGCGGTTAATCAGCGTCTTGGCTATTCTGATACCGAAGGAGACTGTCCAACGGGGTTAGTTTCTCCGTCAATCACGGCTTCGGAAATCTGTGCCTTACAGTTGCTGTTCGAAGCAGTTCCACCTGTATCGACAGCGGCGGATACTCCTTCCGTTATATTCTCCAGTTGTCCAACCGGCATGGTTCCCCCCGTCGATAACAGGGTAAGGAATGCATCAGGAAGGAAGCCTTTGAACTTTTCATTTTTTTAATTTTTTGTTTCTTCAGTTGCCGTGTCGGACCCGATGTGATATCCTCTGAAGGAGTCTTTCCAAGAGATAAAAATCGGTTCCAAAAGACCGGATGCGGTTCATCCATTGACCGGAAATCGACCGTTTATCATATTCATGTAAAGGCAAAGCTCAGGCACATGACAAATGTTTGGAGGAGAATAGCGTTGAAAAAGAGATCGATTGCCTTCTATGAAGTTCTTCTGGCAGTCTGTATTTGCGCGCTGATTTTCATCAGTCAGCTGATCGGCACGACCACCGTCCAGGATGAAACCGGAGGTCTTGATGAAAATGGCCTGCCGGTCACCTCCATGACTCTGGAAGAACTCGAAGCACCGGGAACCCGGATTGCGACGATTCTGTTAGCCGACTTTGAGGAACCACTTCACAAACGTTTCCCGGAGGCCGAAATTGTCCGCTATTCGGATTTTTCGAGCGTCTACCTGGGGCTCTCTGCCGGTGAAGTGGATGCGGCGTTCGGATTTCTAGACGAGCGGGAAGCACTGGCCCAATCGAATCCGGATCTTGCCTATATCTTGGAGCCGTTCACGTCGATTGATTGCAGCTTTGCAACACAGAAGACGGAAAAAGGGAGCGCATTGTGCCGGGAATTCAACCAGTTTCTGGCAGAATCAAGGCAGAACGGAACCTATAATGCGCTCTGGGAAAAATGGATGGATCCCAATCGCACTGACGACGTGATGGGACAATATACCTTCTCCGGCGAAAAGGGGAAACTTCATGTCGCCACGGGGGGACTCTGGACGCCCATGACTTTTTACCAGGGAGAAAACCTGACAGGCTTTTTCATCGAAATCATCAACGCGTTCTGCATGGCAAACGGCTATACGCCGCAGTTCGAGACCGCTTCGTTCACTGCAGAACTTACGGGCGTATCCACCGGCGTCTATGATATCTGTGCTGATTCCATTTCCTATACCGAGGAAAGAGCGGAGCATATGTGCATCACGGATGTCGTTATGCAGGATCCGTATTATATTGTCGTCCGACGTGAGCCTGCATTTAAGACCGTACCGAAAGCTTCCGTGTTTTTCAAGAATATGAAGGAAAGCTTCCAGCGTACGTTTCTTGCCGAGAACAGATACCGAATTTTGCTGTCCGGACTGAGAGTTACCCTCCTTCTGTCACTGCTTTCAGGCGTTTTCGGGACAATTCTCGGTGCGGGAATCTGCTACCTGCGCACGCGGAAACATCCGGCCACAGCGGCGTTTGCCAGCCTGTATATCCGGATTTTCCGCTCTGTCCCCGTTGTGGTCCTGTTGCTGGTGCTGAACTATGTTATTTTCAGAAAAAGCGGACTGAGTGCATTCTGGGTTTGTGTGATCACCTTTTCCATTGAGTTTTCCGCCTACTGTTCTGAAATATTCCGCAGCGGCATCAATGCCGTGCCGCAGGGACAGGCCAAGGCGGCGACAGCGCTTGGGTTCAGCAAGCTGCAGGTTTTCCAGACAGTGATCTGGCCCCAGGCTCTGATCCATATTCTGCCGGCATACAGCGGACAGGTTATCGCCACCGTCAAGATGACTGCGGTTGCCGGATATATCACCGTTACGGACCTGACAAAAGCATCCGATATTATCCGGTCCAGATCCTACGAAGCGCTCTTCCCGCTGCTTCTGACCTCGGTTGTCTACTTCCTGATCTGTTTCCTGATCGTCGCCCTTCTCCGGCTTCTGGAGAAACATGTTCACCCGGAGCAGCGAACGGTCAATAAGGAAATCATGGAAACGGTGAAAAACTTTCACTATGAACCTGCCTCGGCCTCCCGTCTCCGGAATCCTGCAGCAGCAGTGCAGACGGATACACCGCTGCTTCGCGTGGAGCATCTGAAAAAAAGCTTTGGGGACGTTACCCCTGTACGCGATGTAACCTGTGATGTATTCAAGGGCGATGTGATCACGATCATCGGACCCTCCGGGACAGGAAAAAGTACCCTGCTGAATCTGATCAATCATCTGGAGAAGGCGGACAGCGGGAACATTCTGTTCGAGGGACGGAATACCTGTGAAAAAGGCTATGATGAGAACCACATGCGGGAACAGATCGGAATGGTATTCCAGAGCTTTAATCTGTTTTCCCATCTGACAGTGGTTGAAAATCTGATGCTGGCTCAGACCCGGCTTCTGAAGCGGAGCTGCAGGGAGGCCTGTGAGAGAAGCATGGAGCTTCTTCAGATGGTCGGACTGACGGATAAGGCGCTCAGTCTTCCCTCTCAGCTCTCAGGCGGCCAGCAGCAGCGGGTATCCATTGTGCGGGCACTGGCAATGGATCCGAAGATCATTCTCTTTGATGAACCCACCTCCGCACTGGATCCGACCATGGTAGGCGAAGTGCTTGCCGTCATCCGGGGGCTGGCCGCAAACGGTCTGACCATGATGATCGTTACGCACGAAATGCGTTTCGCACGGGATGTATCAAGCCGGGTTTTCTTCATGGATGAAGGGAAAATCCTTGAAGAGGGAACGCCGCGGGAAATCTTTGATGCACCGAAGAAAGACAGGACACGCCAGTTTATCCACCGCCTGCATGTGTTTGAAACGACTTTCGGGAAAAATGAAATGAATGTCCCGTCGGCATTCTCCGGCATCGAACAGTTTGCCATTCGGCATATGATCAGCAGAAACCTGATGTACCGGATGCTGATCATGATGGAGGAACTCTGTGTCCAGACCCTTCTCCCGTTGCTGAGCGAGAAAGATGAGCTGCACCTGGTGTATGAACACAACGAATCCGACAACAGTGTCCATGTGGAGATCACGTATCCGGGACCGGACAGAAATCCTCTGGAAGAGGGAGATGAGATCTCCCTCGCCCTGATTCGCCAGGCCTGCACCTCCCTGTCCTGGCAGAGACATGAGGGCATTTGCCGGATTTCGGGAGACCTCCGTACCGGGGAGGCGAATAAGGCCGGGCGGGTTTGAGCCCTTTTCCCATCTCAGGAATACAACAGCGGACAGGTTTTTCCTGTCCGCTGTCTTTATTATAAGGCTGTACCCTTTTTCTCTCGAAAAACAGGCGGCGGTGAAACTTAAATTTACAGAAAATGTGGATTCCCATGATTTTTGTAAACCGGTGCCACTTTGATTGGATTATTTAATGTGTAATGTCTGATCTCGTTTTGGTTCTTGAAAACGTTGTCTGTACACTTAGCGAAACTTTAATCCGTCGTGACACAGAGGGCTGCAAATATCCCGCGCCGAAAGGATTCTGTTCCTTCTAAAGGATTGATCACGTAAGTCTCTGTCTCAATCCCGGTGCAGTCTCAAAGAAAACGCGCTGATCTCTTCCGGGGAATACCGGCTGTGTCCGGCCCACCAGCGGATGGTTTCGGCAAAATCATTCATCATGTGATTAAGCACGTAGTCATACGAAACGGGTTCTGATTCCCGGAATGATTTTGCGAAAAGCCCGGATAGCCGTTCCTTAAAGCAGCCCATAAAAATCTCGTCGCTGTCGCCGGACAGGATGCCGGGCAGATAGTCGATGTGCTCCCTCAGATGATACAGAATGTGCGTAACTCTTGCCTTCATATCATGCTCACCAGAAAAGTCATGGGTCTTTTCCTTGTCCAGTCCTTCAGAAAATACATGTTCAAAAATCTCAGCACAGAAGGATTCCAGCAATGCGTCCTTCGTCTCAAAATGCGTGTAAAAGATTGTCCTGCCCACATCTGCCAGGTCGATAATCTGCTGAACCGTAATTTTCGAGTAGTTTTCTTTTTTCAGAAGCTCCGCGAATGCCCGGAATATCGCCTGTCTGCTTTTTCTCTGCCTGCAGTCCATCGACGCCACCCCGAACAATTTCTCCTGTTTTGTTCCGTATCGAACGAATCCGGATATCTGATTATTGCAGACACCGCCATGGGTGTTTATAATCGTATCGAACGCTGTATTCGGTAACGCATCGATTATACATTTGCCATAAGCAGCTGTTAACGGCTGCTGCAGCGGTATCGTACACTCCGTCAGGCATGAGCGCCGGAAATGTCACGATGCCGGAAATAAAAAGCCATGGCTCACAAAGGAAACTGCCAAGATGAACAAAGCTATTTTCTCCGCAATCCTCGCTGCTTCTCTGTATGCCCTGAACGCCCCGGTTTCCAAACTCCTTCTGAAGGATGTCCGGCCTACCATGATGGCAGGAATGCTGTACCTTGGTGCCGGAATCGGCATGACTCTCATGGGTCTTGTCCGCAGCAAAACCGGAAACGGAAAGCAGAAAATGCGGCTGACGAAAAAAGATCTGCCGTACACACTCGGGATGGTCATCCTGGATATTGCCGCGCCGATCTTCCTGATGATCGGCCTCAGCCGCACCACGGCGGCAAACGTCTCTCTGCTCAACAACTTTGAGATAGTCGCCACCTCCATCATCGCCCTGCTGATCTTCAAAGAGCGCATCGAAAAGCGGCTATGGATTGCCATCAGCCTGATCACCCTGTCCAGCATCCTGCTTTCGGTGGAGGACTCCAGCTCCTTCAGCTTTTCCTTCGGCTCCCTGTACGTTCTGGCAGCCTGTGTCTGCTGGGGGCTTGAGAATAACTGCACCCGCTGTCTGTCAAAGAGCGATCCCCTGGAGATTGTCGTCATCAAGGGCTTCGGCTCCGGCATCGGATCCGTCATCATCGGGCTGGCGGTTGGCGAAGCACTGCCCCTGTGGGGAGATATTCTGAAGATCCTGCTCCTGGGCTTTGTGGCCTACGGTCTGAGCATCTATTTCTACGTGTACGCACAGCGGGATCTGGGAGCCGCAAAGACCAGCGCTTATTATGCCGTCTCACCGTTCATCGGCGTGCTGTTATCCTTTATTATCTTCAGGGTAATTCCGGGTGTCCTGTTTTTCATCGCACTGGCGATCATGATTGCCGGCACCTGGATGGTGAACAGCGATCAGCCCGGCTGACCGAATCACAAAAGGCATCCTGCCTCCTCAACAGGGAGCAGGATGCCTTTTTGTCTCTGCTTTGGGTTTTCATCTGCGCTGTCCCGGATTCCCCGGCAGGCTGAACGCACCGGAAAGTACCAGCGGCATGATGCCCACACAGATCGAGAAGCCCCATGGCCGGAATCACAATTCTCAGCATCCCGGGCGCACGCATCTGCATCCGATGATCCACCGGCAGTACAGCGGAAATCACCATGCAGAAGATAAAAGCCGTCTCCGTCCCGGTGTCCTGCGGCCGGAACCACCGCTGCGCCGGCTGTATTGTCGCGCCCCATTGTTCATCCCTCCGGATGATCTTCTCGAACACGCCCGCGCCGGTCATGATGCCGGAATACCGGCTGGTCTTTTACTGTTCCACCAGGAAAATATCGGAAAAGCCGGTTGTATCAAAGATGTCCCTTACCGCTTCACTGACATTGGCAATGACCACCGAATCTTTCCCGAGTTTATGGTGTGCCATCAGGAAGACACGCAGACCTGCTGAGGAAATATACTGGAGTCCGGCAACATCCACGTTCAGCCGCTTAACCCCTTCCAGGTTTGAGTCAATCACCTCAAGCAGTGCCGGCGCAGAGAGGGTATCTACGCGTCCGCTCACCTGAAGATGCAGTGTGCTTTCCTTCTTTGCATAGCTGATTTTCAGATTCTGAACTTCTTTTGCCCCTTCAACCACCGGTACATTGGCCGATGCATCCGCTGTCATTACCCACAGCCTGCACTCATTCAGAAGATCGACATAGGCATTTTTCCAGGTCTCGGGTATTCCGGAAAGCAGGTTCAGTTTCTCATCCCCATGATAGAACGGAACGCGATTTACCGTGAATCCATGATTCCTGAGTATTTCCAGTTTCTTCTCCGTTTCCCAGGCTGCCACGCCCTTACGCACAATATTGGATGAGCCGAGTGCCTGAGATCGTGCCTCTGTGTAGAGCGCTATGGCATCCGGACTGCTCATATTGGCCGTGGCAAACTTCATATACTGAACACCAAAATCAGAGGTGATCCAGGCTCCGCCGTGGGAAAGCAGGATTTCGCGGATTCCGCCTGCCAGCTGTCCAAATTCATCCTCAGACAGATACTGCGTCAGTCCCTCGCAGGATATCAGAAGTTTTCCTCCGAGGAAGTCTGCCGCAGTCCGCATGGAGGCTGCATTTGTGGCATCGCCGCCGACATACACCGGATGCTTTATCCCGATTCCGGCAGCCTCAACCACTTTCTGCAGCTCCTCCGCCACCACGGGAACATCCAGCCCGACATAATCGATTCCGTTCTTTGCACAGTAAACTGAACGCGGTGTATAGCCGCAGGCAATATCAAGGAGTGAGGTATAGCCCTCCGTCTGCATATAACGTGACACCGCGGCATATCTGGCCTCGACTGCCAGACTTGATCCGGTCATCAGGGCTTTCTTTTCAGAATCAGGCATATCAAGCTGCCCTTTTGCCGCCTGACGGTTCTGCTACAGTTCGTTCTTTGTCCCAAGAAGCTCGATCATTTTCTTCGCGTCTTCATCGCCCGCTCCCGCAAGCATGAAAAGCGTGGTTTTTGCTGTTAGGTAGGTTGGATTGACCATTGATCTGTAATCCATTTTCTGTCTTCTCCTTTACAGTGACCTGCTCTCTGGGCACCGCTGTTTTCCGGTGCTCATATGTAACAAATCGACGCTGCGAGTCGAGCCTGCTCCTTTGCAGGCCACGCCCGAACCGCTTTGTCAGCAGCCTGGATTGGATAATCTGTCACGGCGCAGCCAGCCATTTTGAACTGTTTTGGCCGGATGGCATTGCCTGAGAACAGATCAATCCGTGTCCGGGCAGGCTTCTTTTCTCATCTTCGCCAATTTCTCAGCCGTCTTCCCGCAGAAAAAACTGTTTCATGCGCTCCTTAAAGTCCGGTGCAAAATCATACGCCGCATGCCCGTACCCGCGATACATGTGAACCGTAAAATCCGGCCGCCCGTTAAGTGCACTTACAAACGCATTCTGCGAATCGCTGCCAAGGACCTGATCATCCTCCGCATTCGCCACAAACAGCGGGCATTTCAGATTCGGCAGCTCATTTCGCATATCAAAGGACCGGTCCTCCGCGCAGATCATGAATCGCTTCAGGTCCTCCTGAGTAACATCTTTGGCCGCCTCCAGAATCAGCTGCTCTGACTGTTCAAATACCTCTCCGGGATAAACATCCTCTCCGAAACTCAGATACAGGGCACCGGCATCTCCCGCTTTCGCCAGGTGCACCCACTTGTCAAGTTTTGCGGAAAACACGGGGCCGATGTTGGGGACTGAGCTCCCAATCATCAGCTTATGAACCAGTTCCGGATGCCGGATGGCAATCTCAAGTGCCATCATTCCGCCCTGTGATGCTCCGAACAGACAGACCTGAGAAAGGCCCAGCACGTTCATCGCCTCTGCCGTGTCCTCCCCCATCTGCACGATGGGATACACCGGCGGCATTTCGTTTCTCCGTTCAAACACATAAACGGTAAACTGCTCGTTCATGCAGCTGTAATTTCCGGCGATAAGCTCTTTTGATTTCATTACCCGCGACAAGCTGATGCCCGGAAGGATGACCAGGGGCTGCCTTCCATGACCAAACGTAAAATAATCCATTGAAAAATCTGTTGTAGTTATGGTTTCTGTTTTCACGCTGTTCTTCCCTCAATTTTCGTTTACAATATCCGCTGCATTTTCCAGGGAAATTTCCATTTCCTGAACGTTTCTCTCGTTCTCCATAAGCAGAGTCTCATAGGACAGGACAAGTTCCACATGTCCCTCATTCACCCGGATAATCCGGCCTGCTTTCCGGATCGTATTCAGGCGGTGTGCCGCCATGATCATGCTCGAACGGGAGATCAGGACATCAATCGCCTGCTGGAACTGTTTCTCAGGCCTTGTATCCAGCGCACTGATCGCCTCATCCAGTTGGACAAACTGTTCATCCCTCAGAATCGCCGGCAATGGCAATACGCTGCCGCTGTCTGCCCGACAGGTTCCCCCGCCTTCCAGAATCATGCCGTTCAGGTCATCCGTGGGGCGACTGCACAAGCTCCTCCAGTCCGGCATGACGAATCATTTCACTCACCTGCTCTGTGGACACATACGGAATGTCGAAAACCAGATAATCCCAGAGCGTTCCGAAAAAGAGGATGGAATTCCGGGCGACAACGGACACAAGATGGCGGAAATCATTTTTATCCCGTTCAAAAAGCGAGATCCCCCCGTCAATGAAAATCTCACCTTTCATGGGCAGATGAAGCCACAGGACCAGATTGAGCAGCGTGCTTTTTTCGGAGCCGGATTCACCGACAAAAGCAGCCGCTTCGCCTGCCCGGATATGGATATTTACATTATCCCGTTCTCTGGCACCGACGTTTTTCCATGCGCTGATTGACAAACCAACACAGATGTGTCGAATCCGCTTCTTCCTGGTGATTATCGTTCTTTCCAGTGACAAATGCACACCGGCATCAATTATAATCAGTCTTCGTCTGTTCTTCAAGTTCGAATTGAAACGTCTGCCTCTCCGCTCACTCAGTTCTCGTAACAGTTCACGGGTCGACGAAA
>DGWH01000054.1 GCA_002395225.1 Christensenella sp. UBA4263 | reverse complement strand
TATGCGACATGTTCTCAAGCATCGTACTGAAGAATGCCTCGCCGTTATGATGCAGATCGTCCCGGCGATAGTCGGAATGCTTTTCCATTCCGGTCAGGAAGAACGTGACCGGCTCCATGAACGCGTCATAGTTCATAAGGGTATCCCACTCGTCCCCTCTCAGCCACTCAGCCGGATCTCCATAGTGCTCCGCCAGGATGATGGCCTCCGGATTCCGCGCCTTTACCCGGCGGCGGAATTCCTTCCAGAACAGATGGTTGAATTCCCGGCTCAGTCCGAGGTCCACCGCCACATCCAGACGCCAGCCATCCACGCTGTAAGGCGGTGACACCCATTTCTCGGCCACGCTCAGGATTTCCTCACAGAGCGCAACGGAATGCTCATAATACAGCTTTGGAAGGGTGGGAACGCCAAACCAGCTGTCGTAGTGTTCAAAATCCTGGAACGAGAACCATGACCTGTACGGGCTCTCCGGATGATGGTGCGCGCCCGGTGCATACTTATCCGGGCTGCTGGCATAAATGCCCTCCCGATCCATGTATTTGCTGAATGAACCGCAGTGATTGAATACGCCGTCCAGAATGATCCGCATGCCCCGCTTATGGACCTCCTCACAGAAATCCGCAAACCAGGCATCACTGGCCTCCAGGTTTTCCTTAAGGGTCGTCCGGGCAATGTACCGCTCGGCGTGTGAATTATCATAGTCCCATTCCTCAAGGTTCTTCCCTTCATCCCTGGGGATGACGGTGAAATGGGGGTCGATGTGCGAATAGTCCTGGGTGTCATAGCCGTGGGTGGAGGGGGTGACGAAAATCGGATTGAAGTAAATCACCTGGACGCCGAGGGACTGAATGTAGTCAAGCTTTTCCATGACCCCCTGAAGATCTCCGCCGTAAAAGGTGCAGCAGTCATCATCGCCGGGGAGCTCCGCCCAGAAATGTGCCGGACGGGCAAACCAGTTTGTATACCGGTATTCCCGCTCCTGCACATCATTGCTCCAGTTTCCGTTATAGAACCGGTCCACCAGGATCTGGTACTGCACCGCCCCCTTGGACCAGGCGGGCACATGAAATCCGGGATAAATCTGGAAGGCATGCCGAGAGTCTGTGGAAGGGACCGCATCGACAAAATGGGTTCCAACCCGGTCATACAGGATTTTCTTTCCCTCTGCCTCGACCAGGAACGAGTAGAAAATCATCGTCTTGTCCTCACAGACAAAACTTGTTTCAAACCAGTCGAAGGCATCTCCCCTGTCCAGTTTCTGCATGGGCATCTGAAGGGCCGGAAATCCTTTCAGCAGTGTCACCGACGCACCTGTATTTTTCCGAATGCGCAGCCGTATGGTTACCGAATCCCCCACATCCGGTTCCTCAGGCGTCCGGAATGTACGGGTTTCATCGCTGAAAACAGAATCAAGTACCTGCTGCACTACAACCTCTGACATGAATAAACGTTCTCCCATCTAATAAATATTTCAGATTCATCGGGCGATGCTCTGTTTCATTCCCTTCTGAATCCTGTCATCCCGGCCAAACGGAACGGTCTCAGCCCTGCACACAAAAGAGGATGAAGGTCATGCACAGAGGCAGCATCATCTTCATCCGGAAAGTCTATCCAAATAACCAACGAAACGCTGACATGAACCGTCTCAATACCGGAGCCTTCCCGATGCGTCATGGGCACCAAGTGCAGTTCTCAGTGCGAGTTTCAACGATCTGCCGACCTGACGCGGTGATCGGCAGATCTGAATGGGCATGCCCGGCAATCGCTCACATGCCGTCCTTATTCGTGAGTCGGGAATTCAATGATGATCGACTCAAACGGCCGCAGGCTGTATGTCAGCATATGCGTATATCCGTCGCAGTCATGCCACTGTGCCGTCAGCGGCGGAATTCCGCCGATTTCCGCCGGATTTCCCTGTCCAGGCAGGCTGTCATAGGTGGAGAAGATCCGGCGATACAGGCCTTCCATGGGCACGCCGACCGTGTAATCATGATACTCGACGGAGGTAAAGTTGCACACCACCAGCACGGCCCCGTCGTAATTCCACGGGTTGCGGCGGATATAGGCAACGATGTTCCTGTCCGCATCGTTCCGGTTGACCCACTCAAACGTCGTCGGATTCCTGCTGTCCATGTACAGAACCGGTGTATTCCTGTACACACCCAGCAGGTTCTTCACGCACTGCATGACATCCCGGTGCGCAAAATCATCCGCCAGATTCCAGTCAATGCTCTCCTTGACATTCCACTCCCGGTCCTGCGCAAATTCCTGTCCCATGAACAGCAGCTTCTTTCCGGGGAAAGTAAACTGCCAGGTATACATGGTCTTGAGGCTGCCCATGCGGTCCTGCTGACTACCCGGTGCCTTTCTGAGCATGGAGCCCTTGCCATAGACCACCTCATCATGGCTGAGGACCAGCACGTAGTTCTCCGTGAATGCGTAATCCGCAATATGGGTCAGGAGGTTATGATGCCACTTCCGGTAAACCGGGTCAAGGTTCATGTACCGAATGGTATCATTCATCCAGCCCATGTTCCACTTGAACATAAAGCCCAGTCCGCCATGGTCCACCCGTTCCGTGATGCCCCATTCAGCAGAGCTGTCCTCGGCAATGAGGAAGCCGGTGGTCTGGCCGCAGACCTCGTCGTTCAGCTGGCGCAAAAAGTCCATGCTTTCCAGATTCATCCGGCCGCCAAACACATTGGGACGCCATTCGGAGCGGTCATAGTCGTTATAGAGCATGGAGGCAACCGCATCCACCCGCAGTGCGTCGATATGGAATTCCTTAATCCAGTACATGGCATTGGCAATCAGGAACGAACGCACCTCCGGCTTGCCGTGATCAAAGGCCAGCGTGCCCCACACCGGGAACTCCCGGCGTAGCGGATCGCTGTTCTCATACAGCGGCGTTCCGTCAAACCAGCCCATGGCAAAGGAATCTTTCGGGAAATGGGCAGGCACCCAGTCCACGATC
The DNA here is from genome assembly GCA_002395225.1 of Christensenella sp. UBA4263. Taxonomy (GTDB): domain Bacteria; phylum Bacillota; class Clostridia; order Christensenellales; family Aristaeellaceae; genus Ventricola. The sequence continues at coordinate 14,997 of DGWH01000054.1, read as the reverse complement.
ACGCCGATGCCGGCCTGATGCATCCGGTCCACGAAATACCGGAAATCATCCGGCGTCCCGTAGCGGGACGTGGGGGCATAGAAGCCGGTCACCTGATAGCCCCAGGACAGATCAAAGGGATGCTCACAGACGCCCATCAGCTCCACATGGGTAAAGCCCATATAGGTCAGGTACTGCGCCAGATCATCCGCATACTGGGTGTAGTTCATGAACCCGTCTTCATCATATTCATCCCGGAACCCTTTTTTCCAGGATCCCAGATACACCTCATAGATGGACATGGGCCGCTCGACGGCCTTTGTATTGTCCCGCTGTGCCTGATGAATCTCATCATGCCACTGGTAGTTGTCCAGGCTGTACACGATTGAGGCGTTGTTCGGGCGCCGTTCAAACCAGAAGCCGTACGGATCTGATTTATACCGCTTTACGCCATCCGCGCCCGTCACGACATAACGGTACGCATCGCCGGGGCCAACATCTGCCAGGAAGCACTCCCAGACGCCGGAGTCCCCCTCGCTGCGATGCATCCACTTTTCATTTTCCCAACCGGTCTTTGCCGTGATCACGGATACAAACTGCGCATTCGGGGCCCAGACATTGAACCAGGTTCCCTGAACGCCCTCTGCCTCACCCGGATGTGCACCCAGTTTGCGATAAATCTCGTAGTTCGTCCCCTGATGAAACAAAAAACTGTCGTAATCCGTAACGACAACTCTGTTATCCATCTACGGTTTTCCCCTTTCTATTTCTCAATTCGTTCGATTCATCTGTATATTCTGCCCCGGATCTGCTGCAGCGCGGCAGGGCAAATTCCATCCGCTCCGGTCCTGTGCCGGAGCAGATTTGACGATCTGTCAAAGCATGACAAATGTGCTCCATTCTGGTCTGCCTTCTCATTCCCGGGGCAGCCCCGTACATCTCCAGAACCGCCCACCTATCTGCCTGATAAAGAACATTCCATTGGGTTTTTCCGTTACATCTTTATTCGCGATAGTTATAAAAGATAGTACTTCCACTACATTTCCATGTCAACTGTTTTTTTTTATAACAAATACACGGCAACAGTGCTCATCCAGGCAGTTCTCCAACACCCGTGCATGACTCTGACAGGGCAGGCAGATATTTTGCTGCCCTACAGCACCGCCTCTTTCGCGGAGCGTCATCGACACATTGCGGAACTCCCGCCCGTTTTCGTGTTTGTTTTATGCATGCATTCCCAAATGTCAATTCTTTCAGCACATCCAGTCCCTGATTTGCTGCGATCCTGCCGCTGCAGTGCCAAAATTCTTTCCGGGGAATTCGAAAAATCAATCTGCTCCTGCAAAATCGTTACTGTTCACGTATTTTTGAGCGACATAGAAAGTTCATCTGGTGCTGATCTTTTCCGCAGTCTTTTCCCGTTTCAACTCTGTCTGTGTATTGCATCATTGCCGCTTTGTCCCTGGATAAAGTGAAAATCCGTGAACTATAACGCAAAATCAGAGGCGTTCAACAAAAAAGCAGTTCATAAAGCGCGCAAATTCCCTGCAATTGTGCTATAATTCTCAGTAAAGAAATCCATACGGCAGAAAGGCGGAGTGGATACACACACGATATGATTTGATTTAAGACCGGCCTTGTCGCGCAGCGACAGTTTGTCAAATCCAGGCCTCAGACAAAAGCAGCTCTGGCAAAAGCCTAAAATTGAGGCCTGTAAAGGAGCGTTTTTTGATGCTGACGCATCGTTTTGTCAAACAGTGGGCCAATGACGAAGCTCCTGTATCAAATTGAAAAATTGACGCCCAGAAAGGTGAATAACGGAATGAAGAAAAAAAAGATATCCTGGAGCAACAGATATAAACGTTTTTTCCTGAGTGAACATACAGCCTTAATTGCAGCATTAGTGAGCATCCTGCTCATGCCTGTTATCTATTTCTTTGGCAAACGCTCCGGAAGCCTCGACGGCGCAGGGCTATATGATCTGCTGATGCGTCTCTTGCTGATTTGCACGCTGTTTTATGCGCTGAAACGGCATAAGCTTTTTCTTGTCCAGGCTGCTACAGTAGGACTGCTGTTCTGCATGCTTTGTACCCAGTCGCAATATGCCCTGGGAAAACTGGCAAATCAGGATTCGGAAGTCTATATCATCATGGGCCTGCAGGGGTTTGTTTTTCTGGCAGTGGAACGGATGCTGTTGTTTATTCAGTCATTTATTTGCGTCAGCCACTTTATCATTCATGCAGCGAGACGGCAGGAAGCCGTTCGGGTTTCTCTCAATCAGGTATCCATTCTTTTCCTTCTGGCCCTTGTGATTATCCAGTTGATTATCGCGCCGATTCTGACTTTTGAACCGAACTACATCTATTATATCTGGACACTGCATCTGGATGAATTGTTTATTTTTATTCTTGTTGCCTGCGCAGAGCTGATTCTAATGATTGATCAGTGGGAATATACAGGAGTGTGATAGCATGAACGGAAACAAACATAAGGCTGTATGGTATCTGTTTACGACCATGCTGTCTATTTTCAGCATATGCACCATTCTTATATTTGATGGTTACAACTGGCCGTTCTACGCGGTTACAGCAAATGCAATCATATCACTGCTCGGACTGGTCGTCCATGTCCATTTTGATGTGAGCCATCATAAACATCCGGCCATGCTCGTGGCGCGCCTCCTTTTGCTGCTGAATTCCATTTCTGTTTTTATCATGATTGCGTTCAGTCTGTTTATTCTATTGAGCCAGTACCATAATCTTCTCAGTCCGGATGCGAAAGTCTCTTCTCTTTCAGAGATAGAACAACTTTCCTCAGCGTCCGAAAAAGATGTCCTTTTACTGGAGACAGACGATCTGTACATCTATTATGCAGACTATGGCAGTCTCTCTTATGCGACAGACAAAAGACCGTCCAAGGATGACCCGGACAATCTAATGTGTGTGGCAGCCGCGTTCCAGGGCACTTATCAGCTGGATTTCAACCATGATAATATCGTAGGCTGGCACACTTCCGGAGACAAGCTTGAGCGAGGGAAACCGCAGGAAAAACTGGGAGCGATTACCTACGTGGATGGAACTGCGCGCATCTGGAATATCGAGGAGGCGGAGGAAGCCGTTAAATACGCCTCTGAACATGGAGGAATCGGATTTCAGCAATTCATTGTCCTTTATGATGGACAGCCCGGCGGTCACAAAAGCAATGAATTCCGATGCTATCGGGTACTTGCGGTTATAAACGGCAAAGCATGTATCATCGATTCACGTACACAAATGCATTATGATGATTTTATAAAGGCGCTTAGTGACCTTGGCGTTCAGGATGCGCTGTACTGCGATATGGGAAGCGGATGGAATTATTCCTGGTATCGCGGCGCAGATGGGAAGCCTGTCGATATTATCGGTATTCCGTGGCCATTTTCCCACAACTGGCTTGTATTCCGGAGATAATCGTGAAACCAATGCTCCTCATCTCAACGTAAAGTGCCGGCTGGAATCACTCATGATGCCGAAATGCACCAGGCAAAGTCATCCCCCTTTTCGGTCTTCCGGTGCCCCGGGCGCATAACCAGGGAATCTTCCGGCAGATGCCGGCCGCAGGCCTGTAAGCACAAATGAAAAGCAGAGGCAAAATCGCCTCTGCTTTTTCGATTATAAGCCGTAAATCAGAACAATGGACAGCCACGCTGTCACCACACTGATCAGCCCCACCAGGCCGCCTGCCCGGAAATAATCCTTGAACCGATACCCCACCACCTGCACCATCGTGATGGTCGTCGTGGCGACCGGGGTGGCCATCGCAAGGTTCGCCCCGACCGCGCAGGCAATGGCCACCGGAATCGGATTGATTCCATATTCCACCGCCATCGGAACGGCCACGGAGGCCAGCATGGACACCAGAGAGCCATTGCTCATAAACATGGAAATGATCCAACCTGCCCCCAGGAACAGGGCCACCATGATCTTCGGGTTGGTCAGGTTCGGTCCGAACACCCGCACCAGGAAGTGGATGACCAGTTCACCGGCACCGGACTTCACAAACCCGTCCGCCACCGCCAGGGCACAGCCGAGGGTGATAATAGCCGGCCACATCATGTTGCGCAGTTCCTTTTTCGCATCCACGCAGCCAAAGGTAATGATCACGGCTGCGCCCGTCACCGAAATCAGCCCGAGGCTCCAGCCAAAGGGGCGGGTGATAAACAGGAATACGCAGATCAGGAAAACGGTAACCGATACAATGGCGTTCTTCCGGTTCAGCTGGATCTCCGCATTGGCCCGCTCATGTCCGTCCGCCTCCTCAAAATCAAACCATTTGACGGTCAGGTCGTAGAGGAAAAACCAGTAGCAAACCGCCACGACGGCAAGAATGGCCAGACAGACCGGCGCTGTGGTAAAGAAGCTGAAAGTCGGCTGTCCCGTAATCTCCAGTACCTCATTGGCCAGCAGCGGTGCCGTACTGCCGGCCAGGGAACCCGTTCCTCCGATGAGGCCGCCCATTGCCAGCGGCAGATAGACATGCTTCCTGCGGATCCGTCCGCCGGAGCTCTTCGCAACAGAGGTGATAAAGGGCATGAACATGGCCACCAGCGCAGTATTGTTGGTAAACATGGAAATGATTCCCGCGCTGAGGAACGTCAGGATCAGGAACCCCTTTTCGCTCCTTCGCGTCATTTTTTCCAGGAGATGCTCATACTGCGTCAGCAGACCGCTTTCCAGAATGGCATCTACGATAATCACCATGCCAAAACCAGCAGAACCGGCGTCGAACCAAAGTTTGAAAAGGCCACGGATGAGGACACACACCCGGTGAAGATCAGGGCCAGCATTCCCAGTGCCGTCACCAGCGCCACCGGCCACTTTCCCCAGATATACAGCACACACATAATCCCGACAACGATCAGGGCAATTACGGATAAAGACATTTCTCTCCCCCCTTTTACTGCGCGGTATTTCGGCGCCGCTTTTTACTTTCCATAACAGGCAAAACGAAGAGGATACGGACACGATTCGGACCTGTCATTTTCCGACGCCTCGATTCTCAAAAGAGCGGCCCTGTCGTGCAGTGACAGATTGTCAAATCCGGGCCAGAACAAAGCTGCCCCGGCAATCGACGGGAACTGAGGTCTGTAAAAAGCTCAGCTCTGCACATTCTGTGACATGCAGACGTTGTTCGTTTCCCGACCGGCACTTTTTCTCTGCAGAATCAGGCACAGATTCCACATCCTATTTTAACCCGAAATGCATTTATACCTGCATTCAACTGCAAATATAATTATATTTCATCTTTAGTTTAATATTATATGCATAATCCTGTCAATAGGACAGCAAAAACCGGATAACGCGGCCCGCCGAAAAACAGCAGGTTGACTTTTTACGGTTACGGGCCCATAATAACCCCCGTCCTTTGACATTTGCCAAAGCGTCCTCTGCACTTCAGTCACGCTTCATATACCGCGCAGTCCGGTCAGAATCGGGCTATGACAGGGAGTGCTCAAACGCAGCGGGAATTAATGCATCTCATATTTTATGAAACGAGAAGGAGACACATTATGGAAACAAGATTCAAAAAGAAATCACAGATCTTCGACATCGTGTTTACCGGTATAGGCGCGGTGCTCTCAGTAGGAGTCATGCTCTATGGTGTCATCCATTTCGGACTTAGCGATGCCTGGAACGAACTGGTGCTCAACCTTTTCTATATCGCGTGTCTGGTAATGATGGTACTGTACTTTTTCAAGCGGATCGACACTCAGCGTTTCAACTACTGGTCCTCGATATGCGTGGGCATTACCGTACTCCTGCGCGACATCCTCTTTCCGCCGCACCTGGTGAATTATCCCCTCCACCTGGTGTGCCTTACGCTCTCGGTGCTGCTTCTCCTGATGCTCACCTTCTTCTATTCCCGCAAGGACTGGAAGAGCTACACTAAGGGGAACCTGTGGATGCTCTTTGTCATTGACATGGTCATCGCCGGACTGTACCACTATGTTATAGTTACCAGTCCCACCGATGAATATACCAACTATCTGCTCACAGAGATCTGGATCCGTCCAACGCTCATCTACGGCCTGGTAGCCTGTTTCGTATCCGGAAAAGAAGAGCAGGAGATGGAAGCACAGGCATCGGCTGCCAAATAAAATCGACTTGGAAATAGCCCCAAAGCATAAAACAGCCGTCATTCTGGAATTCAAAATCCTTTACAAAAACCAGTCAGGGAGCCTTATTTATAAGGCTCCCTGACTTTTCTTAACTTCTGTATGCTTCTTTTAGTACTGTCTCCCGGGCCAAGAACGCATGCTGGTCTGGGATGCGATTTCCCAATTAAAGCGAAAGAGAACCGGTATGCTCCGGTTCTCTTTCTTGTCTCAGCTCCCATGACAATCATCCGTCTTGTTATACGAAGCCGGTACGCTTTGATGTCACCCGCTTCATTTCAGTATGCAGGCTCCCTGATTCTCCTCCATCTGTCGATTTGGGAAGCCCAGTCACACCTATGCAAAGTCCGCCAGGAATCCATCCCTGTCAAAGGAAAGCACATAAGGTTCGCTTAATACTTCGATATTCCCTGTCCCGCGCATTTCCGGCAGCATCGCCTCCGAAACCTCAAACTCGTTCAGGGAAAGCGTGTCGTGAATGCGAACCACTCTGGCCTGGCTGTAATCAATTCGCGGACAGGTTCTGAGCGCGACGCGAAGTGCATCGCAGTCGTTATTCTGGTACATGGGAATCTTCCCGCCGTCGATCATCATGTTCGTTGTCAGATTCACCCATGTGCTCTCCCAGTCCACATCATTCAGACAGCGGCGCGTGGTGATATCCGCGAGACCAAGTCCGCAGGCATTATGATGGCTCCCCTCGCTCAGTCCGCGAATAAACAGCTTCTTCGTGTGAAAGTCGTCCTTAAAATACGGCATGAAGCCGCGGCCGGTGACATTGGGATCCGCCCCCTCACCCGAGATATCCTTTCCGATCCGGTCAATCACCAGCACATCAATATCATCAAACAGAAATCTGGGCAGACGTTCCCGGGCAATCCGAAGAAGCTCCCGGTCCGTTTCCGGAATGTCCTCCCGGGCACAGACGCGCAGCGCCGCGATCTCATCATAGGCATTCTGGACCACGCCGACGGCAAAAAGCACAGGCATCGTTGACAGAAACACCTTTGCCGCCTTCGGGATGTTGTCTGCAAACGTGTCAAATCCACGCCGGTGCAGTGCGGAACAGCCACGGTGCTTCGCCAGTCCGATCGCCATCATCTTCATCAGGCCGCTTTCGTGTTCTCCCCGAAAGTCTGTATGCGGTTTGACTTTGTTATAGAGCACAATTCCATCTGCCTCTGCCGCGTATCGGTCACAGTACACCGGTGTTTTTCCTTCATCATCAAGCGTCCCGATCCTGACTGTGTCCATCCCGGCAAGTATCGGGGCACCAACCTGCTCCTCCGTAATCCCGTATCCGCGGAGAATTTCCAGATTTCCCTCGACCGTTCCGCCGCCATGGCTCCCCATCGCCGGAACAATGAACGGGGCACCGCCCCAGGCGCGGATCCGATCACAGATGATTCGCAGAATCTCCGCGTTATGCGGGATCCCCCGGCTGCCTGCCGTCACTGCGATGCGTTTCCCCTTCAACTGTGCAGCCACATCCAGCCGGCTGAACCCTTCATCCAGGCTTCCCTGAAGATCCTCCACCCGATCGCGGCTGTAATTTTGCCGAATCCTCACCATCCGTGGAATCTTTACTTCATCAATTCCCTGAATAGGAAAGGACATCTCCGGAAAATCGATCATTTTCATAAAAACACCTTCCTTTCTTCGCTGAATCAAAGCTCTGGTGTGTCATCCAAGGCGGTCTAAAACAAGGCCGTGAACGATTCATTTTATTCAGAACGGTGCAGCTGAGTGGCCCGGACCTTTTTTGGTAAAGGAACACACTTTGCAGTTTACCTGTCGCTGCGTGACAGAGCCGCTTTTGTTTATCAGGTTACGAAAAAGCCGAGGTTGATATTACGTCCGACCCGGCAAAACTTATCATTGAATTTTCCAGCCATCCGTAACGTTTGCACATTTCATCCGGACAAAACGAACGTCATCGTCCGTAATAAAAGATGGTGCTTAAAATCGATTATCCCATCTGTCTAAACTGCACCGTTCGCGGTTTTTTTCAGCAAACGTTTATAGCGTTTCTGCTTCTCCGGTGAAATTCTCAGAATTTCCATCGCCTGCCTGGCTGTACACTTTAAGCTATCCATGAGATATTCTATTTGAGAAACATTGACTTGCTCTTCCGTTTTTTCCATCGCTTCGTCAATATCGGTTTAATAATGTACCCACCCATAATCTTTTTTCCTCTTATCCGGCCTTCAGCGCTACAATCGCTTTATCGTATAATGCTCCCAAAGGCTTCGTTCACCAGCGCCGGAACATACGGTTTAACATTGTGAATCATTGTCCGGAAAACGGAATCATACACATGAATCTCGTTATCCAGATCGTTCCGTTTATTCTTTCTGCCCGCCCATGCTCCCAATTCACACTTTCACATCAGGCTCTGCTGTCCCAGGTTCGTCTGTATTTTACTTCCAGTTGCTATGAACTGCAAGGAGTCCTCAGTCTGTTTTCGGAATTTTCCCCGGACAATGCACAAATTCCTTCTTTATGGGCAATCGTTTGGTCATCTTTCCCGGTGTGCGGCTTTGAACTTTCGCTGGGACAGCAGGCCCGGTTTTGCCGGGCTGCGCACCATGAACCGGATCCGTCAGACCCGGCTCATGTAATGATAGTGCTGTTCCTGTTTCATGACCTCAAATATCCTGCGGAAAACAAATCGGATCTGTTCCGTATTGACTGCCCGGATATCAAAATAGACGCTGTCCATGGTATCAACCGGATTCATTCCCATCAGGGAAACCATCGCCGAAACAATGCCAAATCCTGCGTCAAGTCCGCTCGATTCCTGCTGAACAAAGGCATCACGGTTCTGTTCAAGGAGAACCTTTCTCAAATCCGTTCCCGCGTAATGACAGGTGTCCAGAAAATACTTGCTGAGGATTCCCCGGCACAGTCTGAGCATTGTCCGCGGATCCTCTGTTTTCTTTAACTCCATCCACATTTCCTGATAGTCCCCCACAACCGGCGTCGCATTGATCTCCTCCCCGCCAGCCAGTTCCGACTTTCTCAGACAGGGGATGACGGATGACTCATTCTGCCTGTTTTTCCGCACCTCATAAAACCGGCTGCAGGTATTATCTGAAATGCTGTCATTAGCCACCATCTGGAAAAACACCTTGTTGTGTGTGAAAAAGAACAGCTGATGAACCCCCGAATCCGGGGCCAGACCGCTTTCAACCCCCTCGCAGAACCGTGCCCGGCACCGCTGCGCCATCTCCCTGATCATCACGGCAAAAATGCTCATGACCTCGCTGTCCGTCGACGTTGCCGGATCATCGATCACAAGTACTTTCTCCTCCGGCGCCGCATCCGCTCTCCTGCTGCCCAGCACGGTATGATAGAAATACAGGAACGCGACAAACTTCCTCTCTCCCTCGCTCAGACCGGTTGCCGGGCCATTTTCCCGCACGATCTCATAGGTATTGTCATCTCTCTTTGCAAAACGGAAGCCCGTAAAATCATTGTCGTTCAGGGACCGGTTAATCTTTTCCATGGTTCCCGAAATATCTGTCATCGCCCCGCGAAGCTCCCTGATTTCCCGGTCCAGCAGCCTTGCCCGTCCCTCCTCTGTTCTTACTTTCAGCTCCAGTGAACTGAATTCCGCTTCATTCTGCTCTCTTCCCGCTGTAAGCACGCGAAGGAGGTCCTGACAGGACCAGGCCATGCTTTCCCAGATGACCTTTTCGCACCTTTTTCTCGCCTGCGGGACATCCCTGGCCATGCGGATCATCCGGGAGATCTTTTTATTGACCTCTTCCTCAATTTCATTCAGTTCCCGGATGAGCTGTTCCGTGTCCTCCAGATGGATTTCCAGCCGGGGATTGTCCATTTTCCGCTGAATCAGAATCCGGTTGTTTTCAAGCCGGCTGAGAAGCTGCGTTCCCTTTATGCGGTAGCTGTCCGACCCAACCGGATTCACCAGGTTTTTGAGAACCGTCTCCCGCGCCTTTTGCGCCGCTTCCGCATATTCCTCAGAAAACGCCTTCAGTTTCTCCATGTCCGCCTGGTACGTCAGATCCAGGCCTTCCCTGAAACGTGTCTCAAAGTCCTCCGTCAGTTTCTGCCCGCAGAACGGACAGCGGTCATCCCGGAGATACCGGTCATGGCCTGAGATCGCCCAGTCCAGGCTTCCCGCTTCCCGGTAAAACCGTCTCGCCTCTGTTTCGCCGTGGCGAAACACCGGAACGGCCAGAAGCGGACAAGCCGGAAACGAGGTCGCATAGAGGTGCTGATACGGTTCGGCATCCACCTTTGGCCCGTACGCCATCTCATATGCCGCCGCCATTCCATCCTGCGAATACGCATTTGCCTTGTACGTACTGAGCCGCAGGGCAAACGCTTCCGGGTCATCCGCCCCTGCTGCCTCCGGGTATTTTCTCCGAATCTCCGCTGTCGCTTTCCATATTCCCCGGATTCTTTCCGCATCTGTCTCCGCCGCGTTTTTGCGCCGCTCTTCCAGCTCCTTTTTCATTTCGGCAACAGACACGTCAATCTGCTCTTTCCGCGCGGTTTTTTCCTCAATCTGCCTCTGGATGTCCGCATTTTTCCCGGAAAGCGCATATACCCCCGGCAATCCGTTTACACGCCGTATCACCTGTTCCGTATAGTCCTCATTGAACAGAAAAACCTGCAATGGTTTCCCGTCTTTCCAGGTGATTTCCGCATTTGGATCTGCCAATGCCCTTCCTATGCTCGTCTTCCCCACACCGTTCTTCCCGTAAAAGAAATTGACCGGTGCCGGTTCAAGGGAATAACCCTGTATCGTGGGCGTGTTTAAGACGATCCTGACAATCCCGGATTTCTTTCTTCCCATTTGTCCCTCCTTTATGAGCAGTGACTTGGTCTTTGGGCACCGCCTTTTTCCGGTGCTCATATTTGACAAATCGACGCTGCGCGTCGAGCCCGCTCCTTTATGAGCCGTAGCTCGGTCTTTCGGCACCGCAGCATTTCCGGTGCTCATATTTGACAAATCGACGCTGCGCGTCGAGCTCGCTCCTTCTTTCTGAGCCAGCTTCCTCAGTTCCAGGGCTGCACGGCACTCATTGACCGGTATGGATCAAATCCGGCTGTCTGCAGGCTGCGGATAAGCGAAACCGGCTTAATTGTCCAGTGCTCCTCCTCCAGTTCATTGGCTGCCGGGGCATGCCAGATGCTGAAGAGGGATTCATTCCGGTTAAGAAGCTGCTGCGGAAACGGACAGAACGCTTTCCATTCAAAGGAAATCACGGAGGACTGTACATGGATGGCCGTGATTCGTCCCAGCATCGCCATATGCACCGCCTCTGTCTCCCTGTCACCCCGGTTGACAGAGGCAAAAACGGCCGGGAGCCGGATCAGTTCGGCCTGTTCCGCGGGCCCCAGATCCAGAAAACGCTCCCTTATCTCCTGCCGGATATGCCGGTTCAGGGAAACGGTTTTTGCCACGGAAAAGGTGTTTCCCTGAAACAGGCTGCCCTCTGTGACAAACAGGTGATACAGACCCGTGTCCAGGGAAAGGAGTTCCATCAGGGAACCTCCGCCCGCTGCCGGCATCTGAACATATTGAACCTGTCCCACGCAGGCACCGGAAAAGATGTTCACCCCGTTAAACGTCTGCACTATCCCTGCCTCACCGGCCGCTTTCGGAGCCTCTGTTCGAGACCGCTCTGCCCCGGGCAGCGTGTCCCATGCCCGCTCCTGCGGGCCGACAGACCCGGTCATCGCTTTCGGACCCGGTTCATCTGCAGACGGTCCGTTCTTTTCCCGCATTCCGGGTTCATCCGGGCACGCCTCTTTTGCCGGACCGGCAGGCGCTGCTTCCGGAATTTTCATCTCGACGCAGACCGGATGCCGGATGGATTGCCCGATCGTCCCGCTCAACACACCAGCCTGGTGCACCCCATCCTTTGCCCGAATCCATCTTTCAATCGTTTCCTGGCCCTCCGTATTGTATGGAACATGTCTGACAATATAGTCAAGGCATCCCGTCAGAAGAACCGGGAGGCAGATCGTTTTCATTTCCAGCACATCGCCGGCCCTGAGTATTTTGCCATCCGGGGAATAGACCAGCTTATCCCTGGCCAGGGGATCTGAAGCGATCAGGCTCAGAATGCCTTTTGTCAGCCATTCCATCCGGTCCGCTTCCTCCGCCCGGAGAAAGGTCCGGCAGTACAGCTCCATCTCTCCCAGCACATCCGGCATCTGTTCCAGCACACGGCGCTGAAAGTGTGCCGTAAATTCACTCTTATCCATCGGAAGATTCATTCCGGAATCGCACCTGCAGTTCTTATACCGGGAGGCCGTGGTCTTAAAAGCCGCAGAGACATCTTCCCTGTATTCCGGACAGATCATTTTCAGCAGGCCGGCCAGCATCATGGCCTCACTGCAGGCTCCCTTCATGCCGAGAAACGTCACCTGGTTCCCCGGCGCCCGCTTCACGGCACACAGCAGTGTCAGCAGCGTTCCCCCACACAGTTTCATGACCGTTTCACACCCATCCTGAAGGAAAATGCCGGAACCGGACAGTTTCGTTTCTTCTCCAGTTCCTCCTGCCATCTGCAAAGCTCAGGAACGCTGTCACGGAACAGACAGCACAGAATTGCCCTGCGGCAGTCCCTGTCCCCTTCCGCAAACGCCAGTCCGGCTTTGCGGACAAGCTCAAGGGAAAGCGGCGGTTCCAGATGCAGACCGATGCACAGCACCAGAACCTCATCCAGGAAATACCCGTCCTGCTCCTGCTGCATCAGGTCCAGGATCCGCCCGAGAGGAAGGGTCGTCGCCGCCGCCAGTTTTTCGGCACTGGTCCGGCTGTGCACCAGATCCGAAAAAGCCTTGTGAAACCCCTTCACCCGCCTGATCTTCTCGATCTGTTCCTTCCGGGCGGCCTTTACCTCCTCCTGATACCGTTCCCCCACAGTTCTCTCCAGTGTCTCCCTCATCCATTCCAGATTCTTCCGGCCAAAACCGTATCTCATGCATCCCAGATCCGGATTCCAGCGAACATCAAAGCGCAGACAGCAGGAATCCGCCTGCTCATTTGCCTCCGGCGTCAGGCGGCACCCATACAGGGTATCCATGACATAGTCCCGGTGATTTCGCGCCACGAGCCCGTCTGCAAAAACAAAGTCGCCGGTTTCCATTACCTGTCTGAACGCCTCCGACGTGTGAAAAAGCCGGATCAGATTCATGCGCGAACCGATGGCCAGCGTGTACTGCGTGCTCATCAGGGACTCATCTGAAAACCCGAAGGGATCGATATAATGAAAGTCCGTGGAATTGAAAATCCCGTACGCCTCTGTATACCCGATCTGGATAAACCGGGTCCGAAAGTTCCTGAACGTAATCCCCTGATTCTCCCCGTGCAGCATTTTCCCGATTTCCGCCAGCACATGGGCAGGCCCGGCATGATACCCCAGCGCCCGGGGTTTTCCTGCCGCGGCCTGGTAGTTTCTGGATACAGCCGCCTCCATATAGTCCCTGGGGAGCATCAGGGAAAGGGCAATCCGCTGAGGTCTTGACCGGACCCAGCTCAGCGCCCGGGCATTCTCCCTGGCCTTTTCCTCAGGCATCCATTTCGTGCCAATGGCCTTCAGGTCATCGCAGTCAAGTCCCTGAAAGCGGAAGAATTTATAGTACAGGGCGTAATGAACACAGTGAACGAACAGATCCCGCTTTCCGGACATCAGCTCACCGGAATCCGTGACTCCCAGAAAAAGGGTATCCTGCGTGAGATGCACCCGTTCCAGATTCCCGGTCTTTCCCGGCCTCATGACCATGACATCCGCGCCTTTCAGGTACAGAACGGACCTGGTGCCCGGCACCTTATTCACCTGGTCAACGGCAATTCCCATCTCATTTGCCAGAATCAGCGGATCCCGTTCAGTCGGGTCTGTCAGGCCTGATACATGCCAGCTGCGCCAGAGATCATCCGCCGTTTTTTCCACCACCGCATTGGCACAGTAAGGAATGATTCTGGCATCCAGTCTGCGGAATCTGCTCCGGTCCGGCGGACTCGTCCTGGCCCAGGTACGCTCATACTGGACCGCGGCCGCCTCGTCAAATGAGAAACTGAGGGTTGCGCCCAGCTCCACATCCGTTTCCTCTTCAACATCCGTGCGCACGGTCACCCACAGCTGAATATCCGCCATCATGTCGGTCCGGTTCACATCGTACAGCTGCACATCGCTGACATGGAAGAGTTTCAGGGATTCAGAAAGCACCGGCAGCTTCAGAAAAGCGCTGATCTCCCCATTTCTGAGCGACTCATTCAGGCCTGTGAGGACCACATCATAATAGGTCGTCAGGATCTCGTCCGCCATGCTTTTGAGTTCCGCTGTCCTGGCCTCACCGGGATGTTTCTCATCCCGGATCAGGAACTCCATTTCCTCTTCTTCCCTCTGATTATCCCACTCAATCATTCCGTTTTCCTTTATCTCCTTTCCATCTGAAAATTACTGCATCCAGGAACAGGCATGCAGCAAAGTGTGAAAAAAGGACGACCGAATATGGGAAGGATTATACAGTCTCGTAATTGTTCTGTCAATACTCACAAAATTCTCTTTTTACGAGAATTTGTCCTTGCGTTTTCTCCGGTTTGCGGATATACTGTATCCAGGTTTCAAATTTCGGGCTTATTTCCGATCCAGCCGGTCTTTCGGCCACGTCACTTTTTTCTTACTCAAACTCGACAAACGGATGCTTCGCATCCGGCCCTGTCGATCCCCATAGCCGGTCTTTCGGCCACGTCACTTTTTCTTACTCAAACTCGACTAACGGATGCTTCGCATCCGGCCCTGAGGTGAACCATGAACGATATAATTTACTTCAGCAACAGCTTTCGGGCTGACCATGCCAGAAACCATAACCAGATC
>DGWH01000153.1 GCA_002395225.1 Christensenella sp. UBA4263 | reverse complement strand
GCAATCCGATGGGCAACCAGCAGATGTGCACGCCGAACGGCAATCCGATGGGCAATCAGCAGATGTGCACACCAAACGGCAATCCGATGGGCAACCAGCAGATGTGTACGCCGAATGGAAACCCGATGGGCAACCAGCAGATGTGTACGCCGGCAAATGGAGAAAAACCTGCCGGTGGGATGGATCCGAAGGCAATGATTCCGCCTCAGATTCGTAAATACATGTCTGTTCCTGTAGAGGAGCCGATTGAAAAGCCCAATGTAATCAAGATCAACAAGGTGGAGCTCGGTGAGAAGGTCAAGTCTCCGGAAGAGGCATTGACTGAAGTGCTGAAAGGACTGCTCCCGAATTTCAATCCTGAGGCGGATCTTTTTGAGCAGGGTCTGACTTCTCTGGATACAGTGAAGATGGTTACACGCTGTGCTGAGGCGGGCTATCAGCTGGATATGAAGGATATCTATACGCACTCCACCTTTGATGAGCTCGTCAAATGCATGAAATAACAGCTCAGTCAGTAAAGAGGGTTTAAAATGTTCCTGTCGCGCAGCGACAGATCGCTGCCGGGTCAGGGTCCTTGTGAAGGTCGCAGGGGCAATGACCAATATGGATGCATGTAAAGGAGCATGATGAGAGAGCGGAGAACAAGTCAGAGAACGGTTATGTTTCCTCTGCGGTCTCCGCTCTTTTTTATACAGAAAACGGGAATTGTGAAGCAAGGCAGGAAATGGCCCTGTCGCGCGGCGACGTTAGCTGAATCCGGGCCACGTGCAATGTCACTCCGGCTAAATGACAACGGTGAGGCTTGCAAAAAGAGAAATCTTCAAATAAAGGTTTGAAAGGACAGGCTTTGCACTTTCTCTTCGTGCCGTTCATTCGTATAAACAGGTAACAGACACAGAGACGAGATAATCGGAACGGATGCCTATGTCGGCGGATGAAAGCGAACAGTGAACCGGAACGGCATCAAAAGGGCAGACCTTTTTTGAGGCAGGCCCGACGCGAAGGCGTCGGTTTATGATTTTTATCAGGGGACAGGTACGGAAATGTCGCGGTGAGGAAAGAGCAGGCTGCGGTTGCTGAGGAGGAGAATAGTTAAGTGAACAGTGCGAATCCCATTTTATCCATCATCACCCCCACGTGGAATCCGGACATGGACAGCTTTCAGAAAACCGCTGAATCTGTCCTGTCGGCCATTCACCCGGACTGGGAATGGGTGATCATGGTGCATAATTCCGCGCCGGAGGTGCCGGTGATGATCCGGAAGCTGACCGGAGACAGGGAGAATATCCGCATTCTGGAAAAGCATGATGACACCCATTCACCCAGTGTGCCCAGAAATGAGGGAATCCGCCGGGCGAGGGGAAAGTATATCTATCTGCTTGACCACGATGACGTGATCGAGAAGGGGTTTCTGGAAACGGCTGTAGAGAGAATGGAGCAGGAGAAGTGTGATATTCTGATTGGCCGATGCGAAAAAAAGCTGAACGAAGAGGGACTGTATGAGGTCCCGATGGTTCTGGATTTCCCGGAAACGGACCAGGAGTGTGTTCAGGTTCCGGATGATCCGGACATCAAGGGAAGGCTTTTGTACGGGGCGCCGGTCATGCTTGCCTGCAAGGTGATCCGGAGAGAGCTGCTGATTATAAACGGGATCTACTTTGACGATGACATCATGCTGGCAGAAGATTTTCTGTTTACGCTGCGCTGTTTCTGCAGGACCAAAAAAATCTGTGTCATGCCGAAACTGACCGCGTATACCTATGTTCAGCATGAGGGATCACTGCTGCAGCGCATGATGGGTGAGGACAGTTTCCCCGTGGAGACCTATACGGAACCGGTCAGGCGAACGGTTAAGCTTGCTCTGGAAAACAACATTTCGCCCAGTCATTATGTATGGATCATGATGGGAATGTTCACGGTGATTTATCAGAAGAGCAGCATGTCACCGGAAAAGAAAAGACAGATGATGACGGAAATCCAGCAATATATCCCGCTGCTTAAATTTGATGGACGGCGGAAGCCGAAGTCCTGGGAATAAGTGCCTGGCGGGGAAAGGACAGCAGATGAAAAAGACGGTGGATACAGAGCTGCTCAGACGGGCAGGGGCGAATTGTTCCGAGGAGACGCTGAAGCATTTTCTTTATCTGAATGGATTGCAGGCGCCGGAGAAACCGGCCTATGAATGGTTTGATGAAGCACAGGGAAGGGTTGTGGGGGTCAGCTATCTGGAGCTGATGTCGGACATTGCGGCGATGGGAACGGCGTTCCATGCCCGGGGATGGAGAGGCAGGACACTGGGGCTGATCGGTGCGACGAGCTATTCCTGGGTGCTGGCGTTTGTGACCTGTATCTGCAGCAGCATGACGGTGCTCCCGCTGGATCCGTCGCTGTCCCCAGAGGAACTGGCGGGACGTCTTCGTCACTGCCGGTCTGCGCTGGTGCTGGCAGATCCAAAAAAGGCAGAGCAGCTTGGTGCAGCGGTGAATGACGGGGAAATGGAGCTGTACAGTCTGTCCGAAACGGATGCGCTTCTGGAGGAAGGACGGCGCCTGCTTGAAGCCGGGGATCATGCCTGGATTGACAACTTTGTCAGTGACAAGCAGATAGCGCTGATGATTTTCACCTCCGGGACAGGCGGGAAAAACAAAGCGGCAATGATTCGTCAGGAGAATCTGATGGCGGAGCGCTATGTCTGGATCGGGATTCAGGCGAATCAGAGCAAGGGACTTTTGACACTGCCGCTGTTTCATATCGCCGGCATCAAGGATCTCTATGGGGCTTTGCTGACGGGGGCCACGCTGTATCTGTGCGGGGGACTGCGGCATCTGCTGAGAGACTATGCCTATGTGCAGCCGGTGACCACGTTTATGGTTCCGGCCCAGGCGGAGCTGGTCTGTCAGATGCTGCAGGGGCGAAGCGCAGAGGAAGCCAGGAATTTGCTGGGCGGACATCTGGTGGCGCTGCGAACGAGCGGTGCTCCCATGCCTGAGCGAATGAGAGCGCTGTTTACGGCCTGGAATATTGATATCACCTCAGATTATGGCATGACGGAGACGGGCGGTCCGGTGTCGGTATCGGTCATGAAGAACGGAAGGCTCTTTAGCAAACCGGGGTCAGTTGGCCGGATTCTTGACTGCCTGGACGTACGGATTGATCATCCGGATGAAAACGGCTGCGGCGAGGTGATTATCTCCGGTATCTCCGTTTTTGACGGCTACTTTGAAGACCCGGAGGAGACGGAGAAGATTCTCCGGGACGGCTGGCTCCATACCGGTGATATCGGCCGGATTGATGAGGACCGGTATCTGTACATCGTTGGTCGGAGCAAGAATATCCTCATCCTTTCGAATGGCGAGAACATCATTCCGGAAGAGCTGGAAAAAGCGGTGTCTGCAATTCCCGAGGTGAAGGAATGCCTGGTGTTCAAGAAAGACGAAAAGCTTGCCGTGAGAATTTATGCCGGTACACCGGAGCCGGAGCTGGAGAATCATCTGAAAGATGAAGTCAGGAAGCTGAACGGTACGATGCCGGCATACAAACAGATCCGAATCGTGGAACTGGCGGCAGAGCCTCTGCCGAAGACCGCAACAGGAAAACTGAAAAGGGAGAATTTCCATGCCTGATGTCAGCCGAAAGGCGGCCGAAAAACCGGAGAAACGGACTTTGCAGCAATGGGCTCTGGCCTGCCGGGGAAAGTACAGCGGAACCGCCGTAGAGTGTGAGAACCGAATGCTTTCGTATGATGCATTTGATGCAATGACGGAAAAGGTCGCACAGGTTCTCAGCCAAAAAGGCATCGGTCCCGGGATGACAGTCATCCTTCGGATGCCGCGCACGGAGCGCATGATGGCGGCTCTCTTTGCCGTTGTCCGTGTGGGTGCCGCCGTCCTGCCGGTTCCGGTGGATTTCCCTGAGATGCGCTGCAGGGATATCTACCGCATGAGCCGGGCTGCGCTGACGCTGACAGAGGAGGGGATGGAGGCCATTCTTTCCGAAAAAGACGGGATAACCGCGTTTCGGCAGGATTATCCGCTGGCAGGTCCGGAGGATCCGGCACTGATTCTCTTTACATCCGGTTCAACGGGTCAGCCGAAAGGCGTGGTACACACCCAGATGAGTGCCGCACGGGGGGTGATGAACCTTCCGGGAGAGATGCCCGGGATGGGATTGCCCTGCAGGGAGTTTGGTACGGTACTGGGGAAAACCAGTGAAAATTTCATCAGTTCGTATGCACTTGAGTATTTCAGCGCGCTGTTATTCGGCAGAACACTGGTAATGCTGACGGAGCAGGAGCGAATTGATTACAGGGCCATAGGCAGCAGGATGGAAACACACCCGGGCAGCAGTCTCTTCTCCACCGCCACAGAGATTGAAAACTACCTGCGGGAAGAATCGTTCCGGCGCCAGTTCAGGAATCTCGGGGTGCTCGTTTTGAGCGGGGAACGGATCACGGACGAGGTGCGGGAACGGATTCTGACAGAAACTGACAGGGAGACGACGCTTTTATCCATTTACGGCATGACAGAGTGTTTTGAGATTACCTTCAGCAATCTGAGGGACCGGGAATGGCAGAACGGTACCCTGTGCCCGGGTGTCGAGGCTGAAATTCTGAAGGAGAACCGGTGTGTTTCCGCCGGGGAAAGCGGTGAGATTGTTCTGCGTTCACCCATGCAGATGGCCGAATACCTGGGAGCCAGGGAACGCTTTTATTCTCTTGGTGGGGTTAGGTGGTTGGGAACCGGTGACATCGGGGAAAAGACGGCCGACGGAAAGCTGATTGTCCGCGGAAGAGGTGACCGGTTGGTCAAGTTTCACGGATTGCGCATTGAACTGGATGACGTCCAGACAAATGTGCTGCGTTTTCCCGGAATTCAAAATGCGGCGGTTGTTCTGGCAAATACCGCTGCCGGCACACAGATCATTTGTGCCTATTATGAGAGCCTCGCGGAACTGAACCTTGGCGATATACGCGCTTTTTTGGCGGACTATCTGCCGGACTATATGATTCCGGCTCGATTCATTCGCCTCAGGCAGCTGCCCAGGAATCGCAGCGGGAAGATCAATTACACGGAACTGATGAACAGACCCTATCAGGGAAAAACGGCTGGAGGCCATATAAGGAGTTGAGAGTATGCCGGAAAAAGAAAACGAACAGATAAAGGATAAATTGGTCAGAGAAGACGCCGTTTCTGTGAAAACAGAAACCATTATGGATGTATTTTTTGAGACAGCCGCGCGTTATCCGGAATTTCCGGCGGTGGAGGATGAAAATGGCCTCTTCAGTTATGCGCAGCTTGATACGCTCTCAAACATGGTAGCAGAGGAACTGATGCGCGCTGTGCCGGAATCGGCACCGTCTCTGCCGCTGGCACCCTGTCCGGAGTGCCGCGGTGTGGCGGTGATTCTTTCCCGGAAAAAAGAGGCACTGCCGGCGTTTCTGGGCGTGCTGCGCAGCGGAAACTGTTACGTCTATTCCGCGCCGGATGCCCCGGCTGAGCGTCTGGCGTATATTCTGGATGATGCCAGGATTGCCTGCGTGATTACGGAGAAAGAGGCGCCGGCTGTACCGGGAAACCGGGCAACCATTTATATGGAGGATATTCTGGAGCGTTTTCGTGAGGGAAAAACGCCGGAGATGTCCCACTATGTGAAGAGGAAACGGGAGGATCCGGCATTCATCACCTATACCTCCGGTTCTACCGGCAAGCCCAAAGGCGTGCTTGACACCTATGCCTATATTGATAATCACAACCGTGCCCGGCATCATTTCTATACGCCGGCACCGGGTGAGTGTATCGGCAACATTGTCAGTTTCAGTTATGCGGCATCGACCTATGATCTTTTCTCAGGACTCACGGTTGGCTGCAATCTCTACATCTTCAGCGATGAGGAACTTCTGAATCAGACGGTGACGGTCAGCCGCGTACTTTCCCATAACATCACCTCCATGTTCATGATTCCCAGCATGATACCGGTGATTTTCGCGCCGGGGGCAGAGCTGCCAATCCGGCTGGTGCTGACGGCCGGGGAGAAAGCGAGAAAACTTCCGGAAATCTCTGCCGTGATTGCGGAAATCTACGGCTCATCCGAAGCGGCGGCCGTGACCGGCCGGGTCACTACGCAGCAGGATTCCTGGGATCTCCTGGGCAAACCCATGCCGGGAACGGAGCTTTATTTGCTGGATGAGGACGGAACACGCATTACCGAGCCCGGACAGATTGGCGAGCTGGCCATTGTCAATGATGCGCTGGCACTGGGGTATCTGAACCGGCCGGAGGAAACAGCGAAGAAGTTTCGGTCCTGTCCGTTCCACCCGGGCCGGAAAATGTATGTGTCCGGCGACCTGATGCGCTTTGATGAAGACGGAAATGTCTATTACTGCGGGCGGCGGGACAACATGACCAAGATCAACGGTCAGCGGGTCGAGATGGGCGAAATTGAAGCGGCGGTGGTCCGGCATCCGGCCATTGAGAATGCGGTATGCGGTGTCGTCACACGCAATCGTGCCACCATGCCGGTTTGCTGGTATCTTCTGAAGGAGGGCGAAAAAGAACCCACGCCGGATGAACTGGAGAAGTTTACCATGGGGCTGCTTCCGCGTTACATGGTACCGGTCTGCTGGGAACACCTTGAGGCATTCCCGAAGAACGTGAACGGAAAGGTAGACCGTCATGCGCTGCCGGAACCGGATTTTGACCGGTATTCTGCCCTTGTCCCCCCGCAGGATTATGCGGAGGAAAAGCTGCTGCAGATTGCCCGGCGGCTGCTGCCGGATATTCGCTTTGGCGTGACGGATGACCTGATGCGGCTGGGAATGGACTCCATCACGGCGGTCCAGTATGTCACGGAGGCGGAAAAGGTGGATTCCCGCATTACGGTGTCCACCGTGATGCGCTTGAAGAATATCCGGGACATTCTCAGTGCACCGAAAAAGGTGGCGTGGTTTACACAGGAATATGATGATCAGAAGCCGGTGGTGGTGCTGATTCACGGGATTGTTCCCGTGAGCGGTTATGCCAATCTCTGTGCGCTGTGGAGCAACTGGCTGAATATTCTTGAGATCGAGCCGTTCCCTGATCACATGGAACAGGTGCGTAAATCCCGGGGACAATGGGACTATGATACGCTGACGGCGTTTTATATGGAGCTTCTGGAACAGGAACTGCCGGTCGGGGCGAACCTCTGGGGATTTGCCGGGTATTCTTTCGGCGGGCAGATCGCGATTTCCCTTGCCTCTGCCTGGCAAAAGCAGACGGGGGAAACGAAGACGGTCCTGATGGGCGATACCCTGATGCATCTGGTTCATCCGGGGAAACGCTTTCCGACCCTCACGGAGGATGATCCCTATATTCAGATGGTTTCCGAGCGCGGAAAAATGTATGGTGACTCGTCTGTCAATGAACCCATGGAAATGATCCTGAAAAAGCAGAATGCGGTCATTGATCTGCTGAATACCCTGCGCGTGAATACGCCCTATAATGGCCCGGTTCTGTACCTGGATGCGAAGCTTGACTGGAACGAGATGATGGAGATGCTGAAGATCTCTGTTGCAAGGAGCCTGTATCCCGCGATTCGGATCTTCACGTTCCCGCAGATGTTCCACAATGATATGTATCTCCTGAATGATGAAATGGTTGCTTTCTACCGGAAACTGTTCAGGGAAGAACTGGCGAAGGCAGACCGGCAATGATCTTTTCGCAAAAGGAATTTGACGAAGGCACGGACAGAGCCCGGGATGTATCCTGTAACCGGGCCTGTCACACAGCGACAGATTGGCATAGATGAGCATTGAAAAAGCGGCGAGGCGGAAAGACGAAGCTGCTGCTCATAGAGAGGAGAAAAAAGATGGCGACATTTGTATTTTTGCATGGCGGCTGGTCTGCGTCCTGGGTCTGGGAGTCAAGCGCAAAGGTGATGAGGGACAAGGGCCACAAGGCGTACTGTCTGGACCTGCCGGGACATGGGGAGAATCATTCGGTACCGCTTGAGCAGGTGAAGATGGGCGATCATGTACGGTGTGTGGAGGAATTTCTTGCGGGAATTCCGGAAAAGGTAATCATGGTTGCCCATTCCATGAGCGGCATGATCATGTCACAGGTGGCAGAGGATATGCCGGAGAAGATGGAAAAGATTGTTTACTTTGCCGCCTTTATGCCTGAAACAGACGGTGCAGCGATGATCCAGTACATTCTGGAGGATCCCTGGACGCAGGTAGGGCCGCAGACGACCCTGCAGCTGCCCAACGGACTGAGTGATTTCAGAAAACCGTATCTGAGAAACCTTGGATTCAACACCTGCGGGGATGAGGCGTTTTCGTTTGCCGAGAGCCGTCTCCAGCTGGAAAAGGGCTTCCTCTGGACAGAACCGGTCCATATCACGGAGCGCTTTGAATCCGTTCCCAAGATCTATGTCCATACCCTGAAGGATAATTGCTGCAGCTACTACATGCAGCGGCGCCTGGTGAAATCACATGGAATGAGAGCCTCGTTCTATCTGGATACAGACCACTTTGGCATGATTGCGGCGCCGGAGGAGACACAGAAGATTCTGCTTGAGATTGCGGAGATGAAAACAGAATGAAAACAGTTCAGGAACTGATTCTGTCCAGACGCGGACAGTTTCAGGGAATCGCCATCGCCTGCGACGGAAGGACCATGAGCTATGCGGAGTTTGATGAACTGACGGACCGTGTTGCCGCCGGGCTGCAGCGGGAAGGAATCGGCCCCGGCAGTTTTGTGGCCATTCGGATGCCCCGCAGTGAGAGAATGGTTGCGGCGATTTTCGGTGTGATCAAGGCAGGTGCCGCGATTGTCCCCATCTCGGGGGATATGCCGGAGGAGCGCTTTCGGTCGATCTCATCTGCCTGCACACTTGCGGCCGTGATCGATGAGGAAAGACTGGCGCAGCTCCGGCGGTGTGAGCCGGCAAAACTGCGGCTTGCCTCGGAGACAGATCCCGGAATGCTGCTGGTCACCTCCGGGACGACAGGACGTCCGAAGGGCGTCTGTCAAAGCCAGGCCTCTGTCTGTCGGCTGTATGAGGAGTATCCGTATCAGATCAATGTTCCGGGAATTTGTCCGGCAGAATTTTCGACGATTATCGGGCATTTGCAGCAGGGCTTTATTGTCGCGTATCACTATGAGTATCCGGTTGCAGTGCTGAATGGCAAGAAACTGGTCCTGCTGATCGAAGAGGAACAGGTTTCGATTCCGGCGTTCTGCCGTTATCTGGAAGAAAATGAAAGCTGCCTGCTGGCAATCATGCCGACACAGCTGGCGGTATTCCTGGATAATGAACGCTTTTGCCGGGCCACTGGTCATGTCAGCGCCCTGCAGTTTTTCACCGAGCCGGTATCGGATGCGCTGCGGGAAAAAATCATGAGGGTATTTCCTGCAAAGACATCGGTCATCAGCCTTTACGGGCAGACGGAGACCTTTGGGATTGGCTGGAGGGATGAGCGGTCAACAGAACCCGGCATGCATCCGGCTGAACCGGTGAGTCTGCGCCTTTTTGATGAGGACAGGGAGGCACAGGCGGGGGAGACGGCAGAGATCTGTATTCATTCATCGACCCTTTTTGACCGGTACTATATTGAGGGACCGGATGGGCCGGATGAGGCGGAGAGTGCCCATCAGTTCAGCAAAAAGAACCTGATGCTGGATGGCGAGCGCTATGTGCGCACCGGTGATGTGGGTTTCCTGACGGACACGGGCCGCATCGTCCTGCGCGGGCGGAATGACCGGATGGTTAAGCTTCACGGACAGCGCATTGAACTGCCGGAGGTGGAGCGGGTCATTCTTGATTACGGCAGCATCACACGTGTCGGTGCTGTGCTGGGCCGCACAAAGACGGGAACACCCGTACTGGCTGCCTTTTATACGGATGATCCCTCAGCGCCGGCGGAGGCTGCACAGCTTCGTGACTATCTGCATACCCGGCTGAGCCCGTATATGGTTCCCGCTGTGCTGGTGCGGCTTGAGCAATTGCCGATCGGGAATAACGGAAAAACGGACTACCGTGCGCTGGAGGCGCTTGTGCCCGATGCGGCAGAGTCGGATGTTCGCTCTGCGGCATCCGATAAGCCTCTCAGCCCGCTGGAGACGCTGATTTTGCAGCAGGCCGCACAGGTCCTGCAGACGGAGATGTCCTCACTCTCGGCGGATCGGAGTCTGGTGTCACAGGGGATGGATTCCCTTGCCGCCATTCTGCTGATCAGCCGTCTGTATGATGAGGGATATGTCCTGTCCATGCCGGATTTTCTGAAAGCGGAATCGGTTCATGAACTTGCCGCCCGGGTGCAATCCGACAATCGGCCTGAACAGCCGGAGACTGCGCCGGTGGCACAGAACACAGGGAACGTTCAGACAGCCGCTGCAAATGAACCGGATTTCCGGCCGGAACAGGATGTGCGGACATCCCGCGTATTTCCGGCAACGGATATGCAGAAAACCTGGATCAGGCGGCATTTCCGTGTGGTGAAATCCTACCGGATTCCCTTTGGCATCGAAGAGGAAGTGTTCCGGGAACGGGCAGAACGGATCGTTCGCAATCATCCGGCGCTTCGCGGCGTTCTGTTTGAGGACGGCGATGAAACCTTTACAAAAGTTCTTGCACAAAAAGAAGCGTCCTGGGAGTATCACGATTTACGCAATCTGAAACCGGATCGCAGGCAGGCGGCAGTAGGGCTGTATCTGACGCAGCTTTACGGGTTCCCGAAGCCGGAAACACTGTTCTGCCCGATTGCCTTCAGAACGGCAGATGATGAAACGGCCATTATCCAGATCTGCGACCATACGGCGGTAGACGGACTGAGCGAGATTCTCCTGCTGGAAAATCTGCTGACCGAGAGCCCGGAACGTCAGGATGCCTATATTTCCTGGCTTACCTATTGTCATGGCGCTGAACAGCGGAAAGAGGCGGAAACATTCTGGCATGATTACCTGCAGGGGGCGGTTCCCGCGATCATTCCGGCGCCAAAAGACGACAAGGACTATCATGCAGAGGACAATCCCTGGGTAACGGTGAATTCTCTCGGACTTATCAATCCGCTTGACATTGCTCAAAGTGCCAATCGCCCCGGAGCGTATAACATTATTCTGAGCCGGGAGGAGACGGAGGCGCTGAAGCAGCGCTGCGCGGCGCTTGAGGTCTCCCTTTCCTCCATGGTCCTGTTTGCCTATGGTTCCGCGCTTCTGGAGGTCCTTGGAGCGGAGAGCGTGTTTTTTGAATGCGTGATTTCCGGCAGAGCCATGCCCGTTCAGGGGATCACGGAAACCGTGGGCTGTCTTGTCAACAGTGTTCCGGTTCGGATCACCCGGGGACAGTCAGAGAAAGAGTTTATGAACGGCTGTCTGATGGCGGACCGCTACGGGATGCTGTCAATGAAGGAAATCATGCGAGCCGCCTTTGGCACGGAAACGGTGCCGCCTGTTGCGGGACATATTAATCCGCTCCTGTTCCCGGAACGGGAGGGAATGCGGGGCGTGTCGCCTTTGTATGCGTTTGATTATGGCGTGTTCCCTGAGGGAAATTTCCTGTGGGAAAGCGAGGATTGTCTCCATTTGAGTCTGCGCTATGATCCGGCTCAGTATGATACCGGGTTCACAAAGGAAATGGTCCAAAGGCTGGAGGCGCGTCTGCGGGAAAAGGCATGACAAAACCTGTCAGCCAGCGGTTTAATGGTAAAGAACGGCAAAAACAGAAAGAGTGAAAAGAATGCCTGATGATTATGAGAATCTGCTTTTGAAGCAAAACCAGATTCTGGCAAAACTGAATACACTGGCTGGAACGGCTGTCCCGGGGCGCAGTGGGGACATGCTGGATACCTTTCGGGAGAGGGAGTATTACCGTGAATTCAGGCCTGACTGGGAAAAGAATCCCGAGCTTCGTGAGCGTTTTCTGGCACTTGTGCGGGGGCTGGACGAGGAAAGCGTACAGACCGTGGTGCGTGCACTGAACCGTCTCCGCAAAATTCAGCACAGCAATGAACGTTATATGGATCTGTATACGGCAGAGGAGAAATGTGCCTATAAGGAGATGCGGGACCGTCTTGCCGGTGAAACGATTCGTCTGGCAGAGAACTGCTGGTACTTTAATGGCTGCATGCTTCCTGTTGATGACTTTGAAGCCTGCGTTTTTCTGGATCGCTGCGGTCTGGGCTATCTGGACCATCCGGACACGCTGGCAGATAAGGATATTATCGATGCAGGTGCGTTTATCGGGGACTCGGCCCTGATCTTGTCGCCTCTGACGAACAGACGGGTCTATGCCTTTGAGCCCACGGAGGACAGCTTCGGGAAGCTTCAGAAAACAATCGAACTGAACGGTCTGACCAATGTCACTGCCTGTAAAATGGGTCTGGGCGAGACCAGGGGAAGTGCAGAGATGGCCCAATCGCTGATTTCCTCTACCAATACCCAGGTTCGAAACAGTGCTGTCCCATATGCTGGCACCGAGACGGTGGAGATTACGACGCTGGATGATTTTGTAAAGGAAAACGACCTCCGGGTGGGTCTCCTGAAAGTGGATGTGGAAGGGGCAGAGCAGATGTTGCTGCGCGGTGCCATGGAAACCATCCGGAGCATGAAACCCGCGCTGCTGTTCAGCATCTATCATAATGAGGACGATTTCTTCCATATCAAGCCCATCCTGGAGGAGATGAATCTGGGGTATCGCTTCAAAATCCGTCATCCGGCGATTGGGACGGTTCTGACGGAGACGATGCTGATTGCAGAGGTCCCGTGCTCTGAGGAAGGCTGAACCAGTTTCAAAGATGTCTGAGATCAGAGGCTGTTGGGGAAATCTGGCTGCGGCTTAAAGAAAAGCCCTCTGTTCCATATAAAGCCAGTCCCGGAAGATGTTCTCTTTCGGGACTGGCTTTTTTGTGGGGTTCAGGGTCGGTCTCAACCAACCGGGTACAAGGCCGTGTCAGGATCAGAAAAAGACATTCAATGCGATTGTTCATAGGAATAATCGCAATGGATGTGCTGAAATTCATATGAACTTTTGCGAGACATTGTAATTGAGCCGTCGTTTTGGTATATTCTTCGTGAAAATTCCATGAATCGGGGGGAGGATGAGTGCGTACCGCAAACTGTCGGGGAAGCTGTTAAAATGGAAGGAGCGTCCGGACCATAAACCGCTGCTGATTACCGGCATACGCCAGTGCGGGAAAACAACGCTGATTCAGGAATTCTGTTCACAGCAGTTCGAGCGTGTTGCCTATATCGATTTTGAGAAAGAGTCAGGCGCTGCTGAACTGTTTGAGTATGACCTGAACCCGAAAAGAATCATTCGGGAACTGGGCAGTGTCTTTTTCGGTTTTGAAATCGCGCCCGGCACTGCCGTTCTGATACTGGATGAAATACAGGCATGTCCAAGAGCATTGATATCTATAAAAATACTTTTGCGAGGAAATGCCCGGTCTGCATGTTGTCTGTGCGAGCTCCCTGCTTAAGGTGGAACAGAAAAGAAAGTCGGCCTCCTTTGCAGGCCTCACAGTTGTCATTTGCCGGAGCAGCAATTGCATGAGGCCTGGATTTGCCTAACTGTCACTGCGTGACAGGGCCTCTCCTTTCCGGTAGGGAAAATTGATCGGATGCAGCTGTACCCGATGAGTTTTGAAGAATACCTGATGGCAACGGAAAATCAGGAGTACTTCGAATTGGCATTACGAAGGGAAAAGGGTGGGCCGCTGCCGGAGCTGTGCAGGGAACCCCTGGAGAAGGCGTATAAAAACTACCTGATTACGGGCGGAATGCCGGCCGCTGTTGCTGTGTGGAATGAAACACATGACTATTCCCGCGTGGATGAGGTACTCGATGGAATCCTTGCCAAGTATTCAGAAGATTTCCTCAGGCATGCCCCCGGCCTCTCAGGTGCCTAAAATTCACTGGGTGTGGGACTCTGTTCCCAGGCAGCTGGCATAGGATAATAACAAGTTTGTTTTCTCACATGTACAGGAAGGAAAGCGATCATCTGAACTGGAGGATGCGCTGATCTGGCTGAAGGATGCCGGATTGGTTTATCTGACAGAACGGGTGGAGAAGCCGGATTTTCCGCTCTCCTTTTCGGCAGAGACCGCTTATTTTAAGGTTTATGTGGCGGACGTCGGATTGCTGCGCCGGATGGCCGGGGTTGATTTTCGAGTGATTCTCGAAGCAATGGAACATTATGATCGTTTTCGGAGAGCACTGGCAGAAAACTATGTCCAGAATCAGCTGATGCAGATGGGGTACACACCGTATTTCTGGCGCTCGGGAAATCAGGCAGAGGTTGATTTCGTCTTTGAGGACAGGGGAAAGGTGATTCCGGTTGAGGTGAAATCAGCAGAGAATACCCGCGCGAAAAGCTATCGGCTTTTCTGCAGCCGTTTCGGTGTGAAAAAGGGATTCAAACTGTCTTTGAAGAATCTGGCAAATTATGTTGAACAGGAAACAGAAACGATCCGTCTGCCTCTTTATCTGATTCAAACGATCGAACAGTATCTGGATTGAAATTCATCGGCCTGAATCTCTGAATGATTTTCCTTCCCCAAAAGCATGGGACCGGCTCGGGATAGAAAAGCTGTGAAAAATGTATATGACGCTATCAATGTGATCCCGGGAGTAAAAAGAGAATTGCCGAGGTTAGGCAGGCAGAAAAGTGCGGATGCGTGGTGGAGAGAAGAGCAGGTACAGCACAAAAAAGCCCCGCAGGCCTGGATATCTTCGCTGGGTTCGAGGCATGGCCGCAGAGCATGAGCATTGAGGAACGGGTCAGGCGGATGATGACCGGGGAAGAGTGGGAAAATGAATGCCGGGAGTATGGCTGATGAGGCCATACTCCCGGTTTTTCGGCTTCTCCTATGCGGAAATGGACGGTAAAGTTACGGGCGAATGGCAGGTGAGTTCATGAAAAGTTCAGGAGATGGATATGCCTTATCTGCTTCTGCCTCAGGGCACGAGGATAACTTTGACAGACTCGCTGCTTCGTGCGGTCAGATAGGCTTTTTCAAAGTCCTGAAGGGGGAACTGATGTGAGACGATCCCATCCGAGAAGAACTGCCTGTTTTTGAATCCGTCAATGACCTGCGGATAGCAGTTCGGACTGAGCTGGGAACCGCGGATGGTAATCTCTTTTGCATCCCCGATGATGCTCCAGTCGATGGTCGATGGACCGGACATAACCGAAAATTCGACAAAGGTGCCGTCTTTCCGGACGAGATCCAGTCCCTGCTGAACGACTGAGGGATGTCCGGTGGCCTCGATATAGACATCACATCCGACGTTCTCCGTAAGCGCAAGGACTTTCTTAAGGGCATTCTCTTTTGCCGGGTTGATGACCAGGTCCGCACCGTATTTTTTGGCCAGTTCCAGGCGATGCTCCATCAGGTCCAGGACGATCAGACAGCGGCAGGGATAGAAGGCGTGAATCGCCTGAACCATTCCCAGGCCCAGGGTTCCGGCACCGGCAAGGATGACGGTATCCGTGGGGGTGATGTGTCCCTGCTGGACGCCGTGCAGAGAACAGACAAAGGGTTCAATCAGTGCGGCTTCCTGGATGGTGAAGGAATCCGGGACATGATAATTCCGGGAGCCGCGGGGCAGAATGGCGTATTCGGCCATCCCGCCGTTGAGGTAGTTTTTAAAGCCGTAGACGTTGTGCGGGTCACAGAGCCAGTACATCCCGCGCTTACAGTACCAGCACTCGCCGCAGGGGACGATCTGCTCGGAAATAATCCGGTCACCAACGGCAAAATTCCCGGGAACCTCGCCCTGGATGGCGACGATGCGGCCAAAGAATTCATGCCCGGGGGTAAACGGCGGCTCCGCGTAGGGAGGCATTCCGTTGCCGCCCCAGAAGCGGGAGATGCCGTCATGGGCCTTGATATCGCCGGCACAGATGCCGCAGGCTTCCACCTTTATCAATATGTCCCCATCCCGCAGTTCGGGAATGGGGAGCTCTTCAAGAACGTACCGGTCTTTTGAATGGGCAACAACTGCTTTCATGTTCTGTTTCATCTGGATACATCCGTGGACAGAATGGGTTGGGGAATTGGATGAGCAGAAAGCGGAAACGGGCTGTTCCCGAATCCGGTTTCTGCAGGATGGTCTAGCTTTCGGCGGAATTCCCGAAGACGTTGTTCTTATCGAGCATCATGGCGATGATCTCGCGGTTGGTTTCGCGCATGCCCTCGCGGCCAAGACGGCCGACGTTCCTGACATTGGCATCCACGCCTTTGACAACCAGACCATCGCCTGCGTAAAACTGCTGACCATTTTTGTACATCTGGTAGCCGAAAATGCCGGCCTCAACCGCCAGGGAGATCTTGGCGGCACAGGAGGGTTTTGCCCCGTCACAGACCATGCCCGGCAGGATGGCCAGCGCGTTGGCAATGGTGTGAGCGATGGTTGTCAGATCCTCTCCCAGCAGGAACGCGATGCCTGCACCGGCACCGACCCCTGCACAGACGGCGCCGCAGAAAGCGGAAAGCGTGCCGATGTACGTTTTCTGCTGGATGGCCACCAGGTTGGTCAGTGCCAGGGACCGGTAAAGCAGCTCATCGGATGCGCCTATATCCCTGGCGTACAGGATGACCGGAACGGAAACGGTGATTCCCTGGTTTCCGCTGCCGGAATTAATGACGACAGGCATGCTGCAGCCGTGCATGCGGGCATCCGATCCGGCAGCGGCCCATGCCCGTGCCCGGATTTCAACGGGTGCATCGGCACCCCCGTGAAAGCGGAGCAGCGTTTTGCCGATGTTGGCTCCGTACGGATTGCGCAGCCCTTCCTCGGCAATGGCCATGTTGCAGGCAATCTGCCGGGAAAGGACGGGAATGACATCCGCGAGATCCAGACTTTTGGCAAAATCATAGATATCGGCCACATTCAGCAGCTGACGTTCAGAACTATCCGCCGCCGCCGCATCTGCCGGACTTTCATA
The DNA here is from genome assembly GCA_002395225.1 of Christensenella sp. UBA4263. Classification (GTDB taxonomy): domain Bacteria; phylum Bacillota; class Clostridia; order Christensenellales; family Aristaeellaceae; genus Ventricola. The sequence continues at coordinate 8,460 of DGWH01000153.1, read as the reverse complement.
CTGAACCTGACCGTCTTTTTCGAGCAGTGTAATGTGTGTATGCGTGTCCGTGATCCGGACAGAGGCATGGTGCGTTCCTTTCCGGACGGTGATGAAAATTTCAAATACGTGTTCCTCGTTCAGGTGCTCTACCTGAATATCCGTATTCGAGAGATATTCCCGGATGGGGCCAAACTGCTCCGGAGTGACCCCGGAGATAACCTCAAGCCTGCGGCTGGGATCGCCGGCAATGATGCCGGCCGCAGCGGCCGCCTCCAGGCCTTTCATTCCGCCGGTATTTGGAACGGTGACGCTTTTGACGTTCTTGATGATGCTTCCGCTGCAGCCGACCTTCACGGATTCCGGAATATCACCAAGAAGCTCACGGGCTTTTGCCGCCGCATAGGCAACGGCAACCGGTTCCGTACATCCCATGGCGGGAACCAGTTCCTGCGTGAGGAGAGAGAGGTATGCGACGTAGCGTGGATCTTCTTTTTGCATGGAGCTGTCCTTTCTTTGCTTTGGAGCCTGTTCAGAGACAAATCGCCTCTGTACTTTTTTCGTGGGCTAGCCTGAAGGGAGCTCCCCCCCTTAGGCGAGATAGATTTATGACCTGTATATTTAAAAATGAATGACAAAACAGAGCTCTCCGCAGTATAATCGCATCAACACACAAAGCGAAGGGAGAACTCTGTCATGAGCAATTATACACAACTTAAGTTTCCAGATCAACTATTTGAGGATAATTATGTTGCACCCCATGTTGAAGTGAAAACTGGCGAAATCAAAAAAACACTGGTATGAATGGATTTGTACAGACAGGTGATTCAGTGGAAAGCTTCCGGGATTTCAATAAGAACAAGAAGGATCAGAATGAGCCTAAAATGAAAATGATCCGTTTTCCTGTCAAAGTATTGAATCCGGAAAAGCCAGTGTTTTGTCCTGAATGTGGTGCTTTTCTGAAAAAGGATGGTATCGCGCATTCTGACGTCTTTCATCTTCCGTATGGTCATGCTCGTACTGTATTGGATGTAGAAAGACAGCGCTATGAATGTACGAATCCTAATTGCCGTGTAAGCTTTTCGGAGGAGATCCCATTTAAAGATCCAAAGCATAAGGTTACGAAGGCTCTTCGGACGTATATAGAAGATCTTCTTTCTGAAACGGTTATCACGCTTAAAATGACATCCAAAATTGCTCATGTTCACAAGAATATCGTAAAAGAAAGCGACAAAGAAAGGCTTATCAAGGACGGATCCGTATTTTTTCCGTGTTCTTCGAAATACGCTGCTGATCAATCTGTATCTGCTGATCTTTGCTTTTCCTGCCGCCATTATCCTGGCGCTTCTGCTCAATGAGCTGAGGATGCCGAGGCTCAGGAAATCTACCCAGATGGTCACGTATATGCCGCACTTTATCTCCGCCATGGTTATCTGCGGTCTGGCGGTGGATTTTCTCAAGTCCTCCGGCCTGATCACCACGGCGCTTGTCCGTCTGTTCGGAATCCCGAGGAATAACCTGCTGAGTGTAAAGGGCGCGTTCCGGACGATCTATGTCGCGATGCAGATCTGTCAGGAAACCGGATGGGATTCGATTATTTTTGTGGCCGCACTTTCCGGCGTGGATCCGACCCTGTATGAGGTAGCGGTGATTGACAGCGCGTCCCGTTTCAAGCGGGTGCTGCACGTAACCATTCCGGCAATCATGCCGACCATTATCATCCTGCTGATCCTGTGCATCGGCAACATGATGACGCTGGGCTGGGAAAAGATCGTGCTTTTGTACAACCAGATGACCTATGAGACGACGGACGTCATTTTCACATACGTCTACCGCAGGGGCCTGATTCAGTTCGATTACAGCTTCTCCACTGCCGTGGGAATGTTTAACTCCATCATCAACTTTACCCTGCTGATGATGGCCAACACCATTTCCAGACGGATCAATGAGACGAGTCTGTGGTGAGAGGGGGAGAGGCATGACAGTAAAGAAGAATAAAATCAAACTTTATTCACCGGGCGAGAAAGTGTTCGACGTTGTGAATGCAGCCCTGATGGTTCTGCTGATCTTCGTCACGCTCTACCCGCTCTACTACGTCGTGATGGCTTCCGTTTCCGAACCGCGGTTTCTGCTGGCGCATGAGTGCCCGCTGTTTAAATGGCTTGGCAATTTTACGCTGGAGGGATATCGGCTGGCGCTGAACAATCCGAATATCATCAGCGGTTTTGCCAATACCATGATCAATCTGGCCATCGGCACGGCGCTCAATATGATTCTCAGCATTTTTGCCGCATTTGTCCTGACGCGCAAACATTTTCTGCCGCGAAATGCCATGATGAAGATGATGACCTTCACCATGTTCTTTAACGGCGGCCTGATCCCGCTGTTCTTTATTGTCAAGGGAACAGGCATTTACAATACCCGCTGGGCTGACTTTGTCCCGTACCTGATCAGTACGTACAACGTGATTATCATGCGCTCCTTCTTCGCGTCACTGCCCTCCTCGCTGGAGGAAGCGGCGCGGATTGACGGTGCGAATGACTGGCGTGTCCTGAGAAATGTCGTGATGCCGCTGTCAAAGCCGGTTGTGGCGGTGATCTTCCTGTACTATGCCGTGGGACACTGGAATTCCTGGTTTCCGTCCATGGTGTTTATCCGGGACACAAAACTCTACACCTTCCAGTATGTCCTTCGCGGTATTCTCATCGCCAACAATACCTCTGTATCCTCCGGCGGTGACGGGATGCTGACAGTGTCAGAAATCAGTCTGTCGGCGGAACTGGTCAAATACTGTACCATTGTCATTTCCACGGTGCCCATTATGCTGGTATATCCCTTCCTGACCAAATACTTTGAAAAAGGTGTCATGATCGGTGCGATCAAGGGATAAGAGACAAAACAGAAAGAGGATGAACAAATGAACAAAAGAGAACGGGTCACAGCAGCTTTCAAAGGTCTTGAGACAGATCATGTGCCGGTATGCATGTGGCAGCATGTGCCGCCGGAGTTCTGGGGAAACGATGACCGATTTGCGGAGTGCCAGGCGAAATTCCTTGAGGACACGGATGTCGATTTCATGAAACTGAGCGGCGACAAATACTTTGGCTGGCCGGCTCCCATTCTTGAGGGAATTGAAAAAGCGGAAGATCTGAACCGGATTCATCCTCTTGGGGCCAATCATCCGTATATCCGCGGTCAGATTGAGCGGACGAAAAAAGTGGTGAAGGCCCTGGGCGGTCAGTGCCCGGCCATCTATCTGATTTTCGCACCGCTCAGCTATATCCGGCTGAAGATCGGGTATCCGAAGATGATGCAGTTTATCCGGGAAAATCCGGAGGCCATGAAAAATGCCTGCCGGATTGTGGCGGAGGATGTCCGGCTGCTGGTGCAGGGCATTATCCAGGAATCCGGTGCGGACGGCGTTTTTTACAGCGTTCAGAACGGCGAGCAGAGCCGGTTTACTTACGAGGAATACCGCAACTGGGTGATGCCAAGTGACAAGGCTGTTCTGGATGTTGCCAACAGCCTCAGCGAGATGAATGCCATTCATTTCTGTGCATGGGAAGAGGAGCCAAACCGCCTGAGCGTCTGGGAGGACTATAAGGCGCCGGTCATCAGCTGGAGCCGTTATTTCGACATCATGGACATTCAGGAAGCCAAGAAACACTTCGGCTGTACGGTCTGGGGCGGTTTTGACAATCGTCCGGGAACCTTCCTGTACACGGCCAGCCGTGCCGAGATTGAAAAAGAAGTTGAACACCTGATCGCCCAGGGCGGAAAGTCCGGCTATATTCTGGGTTCTGACTGCAGCATCCATAATGAACTCCCCGAGGAGCGTATTCGCTGGGTTGCTGACCTGGCGCACCAGATCTGATTCATTTTGCTTTTACTCCTTCTGGCAGCAGAGACAGACTCTGCTGCCTTTTTTAGCTCTGCGACTGACAGATGAAATGAAATAGGCCGGGGCCGGTGTGTCCATGGGTCCTGCTGAAATGACTATTCGCTGAAACATTTTCATAAGCGGATCATGGATCTTTCGTGCAATCTGAAACAATTTGACTCCTGAAAATGAATCACTTTTTGTACATTGACAGGAAAATTCAAAAAGATATAATATATAAAGAATGCATATAGAACCATGATATTTTTAATGCCTTTTTGAAATAAGCCGCCGGGGAAATTCTGCATGAGTTTTCCCGGCGTGGCTATGTAAAAAGAGGTTCATTTCATCTCCGAAGAGATAGAGAGTAGGCTATTTTATGAAGCTTTTTTCCAGAATCTGCTTCTTTTTCACAGGACTCATGATGCTGTTCATGCTTGTGAGGGGATCATGGCAGTCATGCCTGGCAGATGCCCGTCAGGTGGCAGTTAAGGAGATACCAGTTGAAACTGAGGCCGAACTCAATGAATTTGCGAAAGAGGCACCCGCCACAACCATACTGATCAATTATGATCAGCTTAATTCATTCGATAAAATGGATATATGGATTGATCCGAAAGCGGAAGCAAATGGCTTTTCGGAAGTTGACAGTCTTAAGGGATATCCGGGGCTGAATGGAGAGGACCTGGATAATCACCCTTTTGTTATCTACACGCCGGAAAAGAACGATCAGTGGCCAGAGATTAAAGATTATTCATCGATAAAAAAGTATTCGTTAGGGGAGCAGGATAAGACATTATTTACATTCAGGTTCAGGGATGGTGCAAAACTGCCGGATGGAACGAATGCTGATGTGGTCGTTTCCTACAGCAATATCACACTATATCTTTCGAACAGTGTAAATCCGGGAGTTTTCAAGAATGCGGTTTTTTCGATTGCCAGCGGCATTCTTTTTCGTGCAGAACATACAGTACATCGTGATAATATAGATGAGGACAAAAAACTAAATTACGGGATTACGGCAGATGTCCATATTGAAATACAGGATAGCAAAAAGCATACCAAAATAGAGACGATCACCATTGGCAACGAAGAAGGGAAAAGCATCAATGAGCCGGCGACGTTCCTGTATACAGTCACGGATATTGATGTAAAACGCGACAATAATACGCCTTTTTCAAATCTGAATTTTCATGGCGCTGAATATAACTATTTTTCTGAACAGATAGCGGTTTATGATCATTCCATAGCCAGTGATTCTGAAATATATGTTCCTTCGTTTGAGCAAACGAGGTATGTGGAAAAAATCAAAGGAAATGTAACTTTCTATCATTTTGATGAGTGGAACCGAATAGAAACAAAAGGGGGAGGATGGCGTTTTATTAAACAATTTCCGGACAACTATTATATTTCCGATCCTGATCCTGGGACCTATTCCTCCGGCTTTGTGACGGTGGTTGACAACTCCAAAGGTCTTGATCTTACCGTAACCGCGTCAGGACGAAATAACCGGAAGATTCGGACCTGGATTTTTGGACGTCCTAAAAATTCAGATCAGCATATACAGCATCGCATAAAGTCTGAAACCGGCCGCGGGGGGAATATCTACACAACCAAAAAAGGTGATCCTGAAAAACAATTACCGAAAAAACTGCAGTTGATTTTGGATAAAAAAGAAAGTCTGACAGATGATACGCTTTACAGCTGGGGCATTTATACATTCACGGATGGTCATACGATTACCTATACCATGAAACCGGATGAAGGATGCGCCATAAAGAAAATTGAAGTATATGATGAAGTCGATGCTGATCCGAAGACTGCCAAGCCTGACTGGAAAATCAACGCAGATGAGCTGAATCAAATGGTGCCTGGCACGCAAATAAAGGATATTCATTTGAAAGACGACAGGCGCGGCATTCTTGAATGTGTTGAAAATGGAATGTATACGTTCACATTCCCGAATAACAACCATGATCACTATATCAAAGTGACATGGGAGAAAAAAGTGAACGTAAATGTAACGAAGAAGTGGGAGGATCGAAACAACATTTATGAAAAGCGTCCTGCTAGTGTGGACGTTACGCTTGAACAGATAGCGGGGGATACATTTCAGCCGGTAGACACAGGGACGATTCGTTCTGAAAACAATTGGGAATTGACGTTCACGAATCTCCCCGCCTGGGACGAAAATGAAAAAGACATTAAATACGTCGTCAGGGAAGTTTCTGTACCGGAATATGACTGGGCTGTAAGCGGAAATGCTTCGGACGGCTTTACAATTACAAATACGCTGAAAACAGTTGATATTGCAGTTGAAAAAAAATGGGATGGTGACTTGCTGTCCGATCGTCCTGAAACTGTCACGATTCAGCTTCTGGCCGACAAGAAAGTGAAAGAAATATATGAATTGCGGGCGACTGAAAACTGGCAGCATACCTTTACAGGCCTTCCGGAATACAGCAACGGGAAACACATCGATTATGATGTGCAGGAGGTTCGGGTTCGTGGTTATCAGACATCTGTTCAGGAGAGCAGGGAAGGAAAAAAGCTCATGTTCACAGTGACCAACCGGAAACTGACGAACTATATTCCAAGCGTCTCTCTGGAACTGGTAAAATACCTGAACGGGCCCAATCGGGCAGCCGGATTTTCGTTCGGTTTGTATGAGTATAATGAGCAAACAGGGCAGGTTTCCTCTGATCCGATCGTACACAGCACCACCAATCAGGACGGCCGTATTCGTTTTGACACGAATAAACTGCATTATACGAAAGCCGGGCTTTATCACTATCTCATTGATGAATACAGGGAAAACAATCCGGCGGTTGACTATGATGAACATCCCGTTCATTTCTTTGTCGATGTCAGGGAAGAAAAGAATGACGCCGGGGCTCCCGTGCTTTCTTACTCGACCTATTATTACAAGGAAGATGTTCTCCTTCCCTATGCACAATTTGAAAATACATTCCATGCGTCCGGAACAGGGATCATCAGGGTTTCCAAATCCATTGAGAACAGAACGTGGATGCCCGGGGAATCGTTTACATTTACGCTGACCCCTGAAAACGGAGCACCGCTCCGGACAATGGACGGACAGACGCACACCAGTCTGACGGCGGTCGCCCGGTATGATGGGCATAAGAATGAAGCTGTCTTTGAAAATCTGCTCTTTACTCAGGATGATCTTCTGGTGGGCGACCGGTTTGTCCAGGACAGAGAGTTTATCTACAAGATCGTTGAGAATATTCCGGATGAAGCCGTTAATCAGGTGCTCAATGGTCTGACCTATGACGCAGCGCCCCGCTTTGTAACTGTCCATGTTCACAACACGCGTCAGTCAGATCGGCTTGAAATTACATATGGGGACAATAGGACGGGCACGATTGATGCACCGAAATTTGTCAATGTGTATCGCCATACACCGGTTTCCCTTTCTTTGAAGGTAACGAAACAGATTCTCGATCATACCGGAAAAGCAATGGATGAATGGAAAGAGGGAACTCAGGACTGGACGCAAACCGATTTCAGCTTTGAACTGACGCCAAAGAGCAAGAATGCGCCTATGCCGGATAACCTGTCAGCCGCGGTGAGAAGGGTGAATTCGGATGCCCGAACCTTACAGTATGGGAAAATTGACTTTTTAAAACCTGGCCGTTATTTTTATCAGGTCCGTGAACTGGCTCCGGAGGTGACGCCGGAGGAGGAGGGCGACACAGCCCGGGATGACAGCGCAGGCCCTGTATATGACAATCTGTTCTACGATCTCATTCCTCATGCGGTGGAAGTGGTTGTTGAGGATGATTATCAGGGACACCTGCTGGTGAAAAATGTTTATTATGACGGAATCGAGACAGACAGCCTGATGGTGTCCAACCGGGTGCTGCCGGATGCGTATACGTATATACGGGCCATGAAAACCATTTCCGGCGCGTCGTATATCCAGGGGGCATTCAATTTCTGGTTGGCAGATGATCTGCAGCCGGATGCAGAACCGGAAATGATCGAACGCGCTGTGGGAACCAACAGAGAAGACGGAATCGTGGAGTTTACGGCACTGACATTTGATCATGATGAACTGTTCCCCGGCTGTACCGGCGCAGAAGCGGCCCGGGAAATCCACTACATAATGGAGGAAGTGGATAAGAATGTACCGGGATGGGAATATGACAACCGAAAGGTTCATTATCGAGTCACGATAAGCCATCCCGGCGGACAGAGCGCAGAGAAACATCACATCTACGTTTCAAAAGTGGAGTACAGTGAAGACGGGAAATCCTGGAAAACGTATCATTATAACGATCCTGAGACGTATCCGTCTTTTGTAAACACGTATAACAACGTCGAGGGAACGGCTGCGCTGTTTGCGGAAAAGCGGATTTCAGGCCGGGAATGGAGAGCAGAGGATCGGTTTGAGTTTATCCTGACAGGGGAGGATAATGCGCCTCTTCGCATTCAAAAAGAAGACGGTTCCTATGAAAAGGTCGGGGCGCTGAGCGCAGTTGCTCATGCACAGGACAAAACGGCTGAGTTTGCGATGATTCATTTTGTCATGGAAGATCTGAAAAACGACGATGGATCCTATGACATTTCCCGAACCT
>DGWH01000033.1:5137-34155 GCA_002395225.1 Christensenella sp. UBA4263 | reverse complement strand
TTCGTATTTGCAGGTTGCTTCAATTTCTTTATCATAACCTATTAACGATACCTCCTTTAACATACTTGCTTCCTTGGGGTTGACATGGAGGACTCTGAACGAAGTGGTTCCAGTCAGCTTCGGTCATGCCTGATTGCTCCTACATTGCTTTCTTGGCTGGATTGCCAGCCAGACTACTACCTCGTCTCGCTCCACATCATCCCATTTCAGGGGGTGTCCGAATGCATGCGAAAAGTGTCCGTTTTTTGATGCGGCAGATGTTCAGCTTTTAGGAGAACGACTGTCCGCCAGCATCGAAATAGTCGATCTACGAAATCTCAGTGGGCCAATCATTTTTCCTTTCCAGATTGTGAACACAGTTATCTTGGGGAAGGAATAGGATATTAAAGGCACTGGTTTCTGGCGATACACAAGAGAAGATTGCAGAAGTTGCAACAAGGCTCGGTATAAGGATGCTTTCTCTGTAATCGTAAACTTCTCTGAAAGCGTGAAATTTGGTATCCACTTTTGGGATAGACAGAAAAGCCGATTCGATTACGAATCGGCTTTATCACTATTCTTTCATTCAGGGAACGGCAGCTGTTTTGTTTCCGGATTACGGAATTACGTCTATCCATCCTGTATAGTTACAGCACTCGCAGCCTTCTCCCATACAGCAGCCGCAGATCTCCCGGTTTGTTTCATTGCTTTTGGACCGGACTCTGGAACGGACAGCGGACAGGGTCTGTGTGCACTGAGGGGCACGGGCAGAGTGGAGGAGAGCCTGCAGTTCCTGCGAGGCGATTCCATTCTCTGTTGCGCCGATCTGTCGCTGAAATAAGCGCACGCGCTCTTCCAGAATGGCATTAAAGGAATCAGACAGGGTGGAACCGGAGCGAAGGTAGCCCAGTTCCTGAAGACGTTTTTTGAGTGCAAGGACATCCTCACCCTGATCTCCTTTTCGCAGAACCCTGTATTGAAGCAGGGCGGAATCAGCATTTCTGAGAAAGGTCAGGTATTCGGTACTGCAGTATCCCGTTTTTCCGTTCCATTCACATAAACAGAAGTCGTTTCCGGACTGGATGATGAGAATGCATGTACCGTTGGAAATTCTGGCGATTGTCTTGCTGTCGGTCGTGGGCTGACTGCGCAAATTGAGAGACCCTTTACGCGTATTCACCTTTCCAATGAGCGCTTCCTCTGCCAGAACGTGCAGGGGAAAAAGAAGGAGAAGAAGAATGAGACAGAGCCGGACCGGACGCATCGTTAATCACGCTCCGAATCCCAGACAAGGACGGAATCGATCAGGTGCAGGTAGTCGACGCCGTTATCCGTGTTACTCCGATATCGGGGTAATGATGAAAATGGGGGACTGCCTGACTGCAGGATGTACCGACATACTCATAGCAGGCACTTTCTTCCCCTTCAAGTGTATATTTCCGGACAAGCCCTTCCTCAATCAGTTTTTCCATTTGACGGTATATAGTCGCCGTGCCGATGGAAACGGATTGTGTGTCAAAAAATGACTTGAGGGATGCAACGGTATGATGTTCCCCGGGGGTAGACTGAAGATGACGGAGAATTGCCAGCTGCTGACGGGTACGATAGGGCGCTCTTTCTGCCATAACCCTTCCTCCAATCTGGAAACGGCCATCTTTTAAACCGCTTCTGGGTACTTGTCAATATGAAAATGATTTTCATTTTCATATTGAACGGGAAACCCGAAAGCGTTTGCGGTCCGGAACCGGATTTTTATTTCATCCGGAACTGCCACAGCGGGGATTTGTTCGTATAAATCATTGACGGGCTCAGAAGGTGACAGGAACCATGCTCTGTGCAGGAGCAGCTGACTGATCCGCAAAAGCGAAAAGACCGGACAGCAGCCTGTTTAACGTACCAATTCCGAAAACGTTTTCTTCTTATGTGATTATTTTTTTGATAAGCAATCTGAATTTTTGTTAATGTTATGATTCTTGAGTCAGATGCTGAACTATGTTATACTTCAGCCAGATTTACCTGATTTTCTGCAGAGACGGAACAGCGGTTTTCCAATCTGCCAACAGCCAAAAGGTTCCTGAATCTGCAGAAATAGATGCGCGGAAAACGGATATTTTAACAGTTCAACTGCGGGATGATAAACCTGTCAGCCGGTCTGTCGGATTCTCCCGTTCAACGCAGACGGATTAACCCCTGAAGGCATCAATGAAGAGGAGGAGTTTGTATGTTGAAAAAAATTGGAGTCATGCTGTTGGTTGCAGTCATGCTGATTGGAATCTGCACGGCTGCGTCGGCCACACTCTACTATGTCACGGGCAACCGGGTGCGTGTTCGCAGCGGCCCGGGAACGGACTATGATATTGTGTCGCACCTGGATCGGGGAGATAAGATTGATGTCATTTCCACCTCCGGCGGCTGGGCACGGATGACCCTGTACAGCGGCTCGGATGAAGGATATATTTCGACAAAGTACATCAGCCGGAATAAACCGAGCGCACGCATTTCAACGGATGTCTACAATACCACCAGCCAGAGCTACAATACGTTTAATACGGCCAACTATTATGTCATTGTTAACCCAGTCAACAACTATGTGAATATGCGCTGGGAGGCATCTAAAGCATCTCCTGTCCGCCGCGTGTATTTCTACGGAGAGAGGCTGAAGGTTCTGGCAGAGAACGGAAGCTGGTGCCAGGTGTATGATGAAACAACCGGAGAGGTTGGATTTATCATGAAGTCCCTGCTCCTTCGTGTCAACTGAGGATTTCCTGATTAACAGGCAGTTGATTCGGAACCGTCGTTAAGGGAGTGAAGCGATAAAGGAGAGGGCCTGCCGCCACAGCGGCAGTTTGTCTAATATGAGCATCAGAAATGCCGCGGCGCCGAAAGACCAAGCTGCGGCTCATAAAGGAGAGCTTGATAATGAAAAAACTGATTTTTATGCTGTGCCTGATTTTTGCGCTGAGCATCTGCACGGCATTTGCTGAAACAACGGCTGCGGATACGGCATCCACAGAGGAAAAGATTATTCTCTGGGAACACATGGGCAAGGAAGTGGATGAGAACGGCAAGGAATTTGAACAGCCTGTGAAAGTCACGCTCACCCTGAAAACACCTGTGGAGATTGAGCCGCTTGAGAACGTGAATATTGCAGATGGCTATTTTGCCAAAATGTCACGCGGCGATCTGGCCCCTGTGACGGTCACCATTACGCCTGCGGATATCAAGGCACATGCCAATCTGAATGAAGCCACGGATGAACAGCTTCAGCTGTATATCGACATGGTTGCGGCACAGTATGAGGAAGGAAAAGTCCAGTCCGAAATCAGAAAGACAGAGAGTGGAAATGTGTATCTCTCGGTAGGCGATGAGAAAATCCGCAGTGTCTGGCAGATTTATGAGGATACATTGATTGAGATTATTCAGTTCAATGATGATTTCGAGGATCTGACAACCGAAGATCAGAATTTCGCCATTGAAATTCTGCAGGGAATCTGGATGGAATAAATCCCATATTGACCATGAGACAACCTGGATGAGTTGAGTTCGGTAGAGCTGCCGCATGTTTGTCGCGACAGCTCTTTTATATGACTTTTTTGGGCCTGCACGGGATGAGTTAATCGGCGAGCCGCTTCAACGGTCAATTGAGTTGACCGAAGCTGAATGGAGGAAACGATCGTGTCTGAGGGGATTTCACAGAATTTACGGCAATTGCGCCAGAAGGCGGGACTGACACAGCAGCAGCTTGCTGAGAAAATGTATGTGGACCGTTCTACCGTCGCCAGGTGGGAAAAGGGATACCGGATCCCCGATCTGATCCAGTTGCAGCGCCTGGCCGCGTGCCTGGGCGTCCCTGTCGCGGAACTGATCGAAACTCCTCCGTCCGATGAGGCAAAACAGCCGCTCATTCTCGTCGTCGATGATGAAAAAACAGTTCTTGAGGGAAGTTTAAGAGTTCTTGCCGATGTGCTGCCTGCAGCGGAAATTGTGGGATTTATGAAGCCTTCCGAAGCGATTGTGTACTGTCAGAAACATCCGGTCAATGTGGCTTTTCTGGATATCGAGATAGGGAAGAGCAGCGGACTCGATCTGTGCAGGCGTCTTACGGAGATCCTTCCCATGCTGAACGTGATTTTTCTGACAGCCTATGCCAAATACTCACTGGATGCCTGGGAAACCCAGGCCTGTGGATTTCTGGTTAAACCGCTTGCGGCGGAGGATGTGAAAGCTGTGATGGGCAAACTGAGAGTTCCGCTGCCGGTATCGGAGGATGAGACCGAGGATGACGAATGAGATAATCCTGCTTATAAACTGCTCAGTCAGTGCTGCGGGCTTCATGCTGGCACTGCTGGGGCTGGTAATCAATATCTTTTTTCACCCGATGAAACCGGAAGTTCGGAAAAGATGTGTCCTGCTGTTTGGAATCGTCTGCCTCTATATGCAGTCTGATTTCTTTTCCTATCTGGGCGAGCTGATGGCGAACCGGGCAATGATGATCAGCGGGCTGTTTTTCTCCAGTCTCTTTGCCGGTGCGATTATGCCGGTGGTGACATCGCTCATTCTGTATTTTTCAAAGGAAAAGGAAAGCCGTTCACCGCTGATGTGGATTTCTCTGTCCCTCCTGACTCTTTACTGCGCGATGCTCATCAGTACCTTATTCAGCCCTGTCTTTTACTCGGTTGATCTGGCAGGGAATTATCAACGCGGGCCGCTGTATCCGCTTCTGCTTATTCCTCCGCTTCTGGCATTGCTGCTCAACTGTCTGGGACTGCTGAGGCGCCGCGGGAAAATGAGCAGAAGACAGGGAATCGCCATGGCCGGGCTGCTGCTGCCGCCTCTCCTGTGCGGACTCATCCAGACATTTTATGAGGGAATCCTGCCGATTGCCGTTGGCATCATTCTGGGGACCCTGATGATGTTCATGCAGATTATCCAGGATCAGCTGGATGAGTATCTGGAGCAGAAAGAACGAAATGCACAGCAGGAATTCGAAATCAGAGTCCTGCAGATGCGTCCGCACTTTATCTATAACGCGCTGACCAGCATTTATTACCTGATAGATTCCGACAGCGAAAAGGCAAAGAAAGTGGTGCGGGATTTTACCGTGTATCTGCGGAATGTCTTCAGCTCGGTTGTCCGGACGGAGATGATCCCCTTTGAGGAAGAGATGCAGCATACAAGGGCCTATCTTGCTGTCGAGGAGGCCCGATTCGGGAATCAGCTCATTATCGTATTTGATTTGCCGCATATCCATTTTCTGATCCCGCCCCTGACCATGCAGCCGCTGGTGGAAAATGCGGTCAAGCATGGAATGGATCCGGAAAGCGGGCCGCTGACGGTGACCATCCGGACACGGAAAAGCAATGAGGAAATGCAGATTATCGTCAATGATGACGGTGCCGGTTATCATCCGACGGATTCAACGGATGACTATTCAGCCCTTGACAACATCCGGGCAAGGATGAAAAAGTTCTGTCAGGGGACGATGAGCATTCGGTGCGGGGAAAACGGGCGCGGAACCTGCGTCATTCTGCATATTCCGGCGGCCGGCCTGAACGGGACCGCGCCTGAGGCGTCCGGCTGAGATTGGATCATTGCGGCATTAACCCTGCCAGTCGGCAGGGTTTTTCTTTTTGCGGACGCAAATTCTGTTTCAAATCCGGTGTTGCACTGAAAACGGTGAACGTGCTATAATAGCGCGTAATTTTAAACAAGTTTTTGAAATCTGGGAGGATGTTTTAAATGTCTGGTCATTCCAAATGGGCAAATATTAAGCATAAAAAGGGCAAGGCGGATGCGGAGCGCGGCAAAATCTTTACCAAGATCGGTCGTGAAATTGCCATTGCCGTGCGTGACGGCGGCGCGGATCCGGCGGTAAACGGAAAACTGCGTGATGTCATTGCCAAGGCAAAGTCCAACAATATGCCCAATGAAAATATCAAGCGTTCAATCGCCAAAGCGGCGGGTGAGGGCGGCAACGTCAATTATGAGGAGATCATGTATGAGGGATATGCGCCCGGCGGCGTGGCCATTATTGTATCGACGCTGACCGATAACCGCAACAGAACCGCATCGGATGTCCGTCATATCTTTGACAAGAACGGCGGCTCTCTTGGAACCAACGGCTGCGTTTCCTATATGTTTGACAACGTGGGCCAGATTATCATCGAGCGTCAGCCGGGAATGGATGAGGATGAGGTGATGATGGCTGCCCTGGATGCAGGCGCGTCCGATGTGCAGACGGATGAGGATGCCTTTGAAATCACGACAACGGTCGAGGATTTCTCGTCCGTTCGGGATAACCTTGAAAAGGCAGGATACCAGTTCCTCAGTGCTGACCTGACCATGCTGCCTCAGAATACCAATGAGGTCACAGATCCTGAGGTTGTCGAGAAGATCAACAAGATGCTGGAAATGCTGGATGACCTGGATGATGTGCAGGACGTCTACCACAATGCTCAGCTGCCTGAGGAAGAGGAAGACGAGGATTGAAATCTCAGAAAACTGCCGTTTCACACGGCAGTTTTTTTACAAAATGTCTGCGGAGGCGGATGGCCTCCGTATCGGAATCGGAGGATAGAATGATCCGCTCAGTTGCATTGATTGTGCCTTGCTATAATGAGCAGGAGGTCCTGCCTGTATTTTACGAAACTGTTCGCGGGGTGATGGACGGGATGCCCGAAATCACCTTTACGCTGCTTTTCGTCAATGATGGTTCATCTGACCGGACACTGGAGATTCTGAAGGAGTTTGCCGAAAAGGATAAACGGGTGCGGTATCTCTCGTTCTCACGGAATTTCGGGAAAGAGGCGGCGATGTTTGCCGGCTTCTGCAACGCGGATGCGGACGCGGTGGCGGTCATGGACGCGGATCTGCAGGATCCGCCGACCCTGCTTCCGGAGATGATCCGGATTCTCAATGAGAAACCGTATGACAGCGTTGCCACGCGCCGGATGACCCGGAAAGGGGAACCACCGGTCCGCTCCTTCTTCGCGCATCGGTTTTATCACCTGATCAACCGGATCAGCGATGCGGATGTGGTGGACGGTGCCCGGGATTTTCGCCTGATGAAGCGGGAAATGGTCGAGGCAATCGTGGCAATGAGCGAATACAACCGGTTTTCCAAGGGTATTTTCGGCTGGGTCGGCTTCAGGACGAAGTGGCTGCCGTATGAGAATATTGAGCGGGCGGCCGGAAAGACGAAATGGTCTTTCTGGGGACTGTTCAGGTACTCCATTGACGGCATCGTCAATTTCTCCCAGGCGCCTCTGGCCATTGCCAGCTATATGGGCATTCTATTCATGGTGATTGCCTTTGCCATGGTCATTTTTGTGGCGGTGCGGCGCCTGCTGTTCGGGGATCCGGTGGCAGGCTGGGCCTCGACCGTCTGCATCATGCTCTTTATCGGCGGCCTGCAGTTTATGTGCATGGGCATCATGGGGCAGTATCTGGCGAAAACCTATCTGGAGGTTAAGAACCGGCCGCACTTCATCATTTCCGACACGAACTGCGAGAATCCGGTTAAAATTCACTGACAAGCGAGGAAAAACGTGAAACGACAAACAGGTAAAAGCCGTTCATCCGGCTTTGCGCCCCGGCACAGCCTCGGGCAGAACTTTATCCTGGATGATTCCCTGATGGCCACCGTGGCCGAGGCCTCTCTGGCAGGGCCGGAGGACAGCGTGCTTGAAATCGGTCCCGGAATGGGAACCCTGACAAAGCAGCTGGCTGACCGCGCGGGCAAGGTGCTGGCTATTGAGGTGGATGAGACGCTCCGTCCCTATCTGACGGTTGCCCTTGAGAACCGGAAGAACGCGGAAATTGTTTTCGGGGATGTCCTGCGGTTTGATCTCGGGAAACTCTGCCGGGAGCATTTTGGGCAGGGACCTCTTCGGGTGGCGGCCAATATTCCGTATTACATTACGACGGAAATCCTCCTGAAGGTGATGCGTGAACTGCCGGATGCTCGTTCGCTGGCCTTTATGGTTCAGCGGGAGGTGGCGGATAAGCTGCTGGCAGGTCCCGGGGAGGACGGGTATGGACCCCTGACCATTCTGGCCCAGATGCACTATGAACTGGAACGTGCCCTGGAGGTGCCGGCGGACTGCTTTACGCCCCGGCCCCGGGTGGATTCCACCTTTGTCCTGTTCCGGCGGCGCCAGCTGCACGAGCTCAGGGATGAGGCGTTCTTTGACAAAATGCTGCACCGCATTTTCCTGATGCGCCGCAAGACTCTGCTCAATAACCTGATCAGTCAGTACGGTCTTGACCGCGCGGCGGCAGCCGAAGTGCTGGCCGCTGTCGGTGTCCCGGAGCAGGTCCGGGCGGAGGCGCTGGATCTTGCACAGCTGGCCCGGCTCAGTGAGGTGCTTTATGAATGTGCCGTGAAGAAAAACATAGCGGGCCCGGACAGCGACAGCGTGTCCGATGCGGGCCGGGAAAGGGCTCCGGCAAATGACACATGTGAGGAGGAATAACGGCAGAACCCAGCAGGGAACTGTCGGATGGAATATGAAAAGAATTGTAACAGGCCTTATCCTGGGACTTATGCTGCTGTTTTCCTGTGCCATGGCGGAACCGGCGGAGAACCTGACGGATCTGTGCCAGATCACTTCGGTCAACGCCTGGAAGAACACGGGGAATGTCCATGACGGGCAGTATACCAGCTTCTGGCCAGGGAAGAGCAGCAGTGAGGTCAAAGATGGGTATCTGGAGTTCCAGGTGCCGGCAGGGAAAACCGCCAGGTGGCTCTACATCTGTTTCGGAGAGGAGCCGCAGAACTGGGAAATTCAGACCGAGCAGGGCGGCAGCTGGGGTACCCGGATTGTCGGGGAAATGCGGTATGCACATACCCTTCTGGATCTGGGGGCGGAAACCCATTTTCGCCTGATCGATACCTCCGGGAAAAAGACCAAGTTTAAAATCAATGAGGTCTTTGTCTTCGGGGACGGGGAACTGCCGGGCTGGGTGCAGGACTGGCAGCCCACCCAGGAAAAAGCAGATATCCTCCTTCTGGCCACCCATCCGGATGATGAACTGCTGTTTTTCGGCGGCACGATTCCGGATTACGGCGTTGAGCGCGGCTTGAGCGTGGTGGTCGCGTATATGAGCTATTCCAATACCACCCGGAAAAGCGAGCTGCTCAACGGCCTGTGGTCCATGGGCGTACGGAACTATCCGGTGATCGGGAACTTTCATGACCTGTACAGGGGAACCCTGGAGGCGGCGTATCAGATCTGGAAAAAAGACGATGTGGACCGGTATGTGTCCGGCCTCATCCGCCGGTTCAGGCCGGAGGTGGTCCTCTCCCATGATGTGGATGGGGAATACGGGCACGGGGCGCATAAAGTCTGCGCGGATGCGGCCCTGCGCTGCTCCCGGAATGCCGGGGATCCTTCTTTCTGTCCGGAAACCGCTGATCTGTACGGCACCTGGGAGGTGAAAAAGGTCTACCTGCATCTGGCCAAGGAGCAGCCGATTCACATGAACTGGCGCGTCCCCCTGAGCACGCAGGAAGGCCGGACCGGACTTGAGGCGGCCACGGAGGCGTATAAGCTGCATCTGACGCAGGCCACAACGAATTTTGTCGTGACAGATGAGGATAAGAACAGCTGCGCGGATTTCGGCCTGGTATTTACGACGGTCGGACCGGATGTAAAGGGCGGCGATTTTCTTGAGAATATCGACAACGTGACCGGAAACCTCTGGCGTGAGCCGGCAAAGACCGGTGCACAAAGGGAAACAGTCCCGGATGAAACGGCTGAGATTAAGACGGAAACCGTCCTGACAGAGCCGGACAGTGCCGGACAGGCACAGGCCGTGCCTGCAGAGAGCGCAGATCAGGAAAATGTGCAGGCCGTGCCTGCCAACGGCACTGCCCAGGCAGAGGCAGCTGCTGATCCGGAAGAGCAGAAACTGCCGCTTCTGCCGATAGTCGAGTTCAATACGGATACACCGGCCGGCAGCGGGAAAGCGGGCAAGAATTCCCCGGAGACCGCTGCAGATGAACCGGCGGATGCGGCCATTGCCGAGAATGAGGAGACTTTGCCTGCGGATTCCAGTCGGTGGACGGTGAACGCGTCTGCGCCGGAGGAGAAAGGGACCCGCAAGCCCTACGCAGATGTGGAATGGCCGGCAGAACTGGCCGAAACCCCCAGGGATGAACTGGGGTATGCCCAGAGCGGGGAATGGGTGATCGCGGACAATGACAACGGTCTCTGGTTCTACGCCTCGCCGACCCTGGTGGTGCGGGTCGACCGGATCTTTGAACCGGAGGCAGTGCTGACCTGGTATAAGGCGAAAGTCTTCTGTGATCTGGACCGGGAGCATTTCGGCTCCATTCTGTACGATCCGGATGCACCGCAGAAAAAGCATGTGCAGGCCAAACTGATTGCCAAGGAAAACCAGGTGGTCTTTGGCATGAATACGGACTACTATACCTACCGTCTGGGCCGCAAGACCATGATTGGCGTTGTGGTGCGGAACGGGAAGATCTTCTTTAACCGTGCCCCTGAGGCAAACCGCCGGCAGTTCCCGAATCTGGACACCATGGCCATGTATGAGGACGGCCGCTGGGCGGTGTATCAGTCGGATGAGCGGACCGCCGAGGAGTACATTGCGGATGGCGCCGTGGATGTCTGGTGCTTCGGTCCGTATCTGATCCGGGAAGGGGAATATAACCCGTTCCTCAAGACCATGCAAAACGGCTTTACCCCCCAGCCGCGTGCGGCAATCGGGATGGTGCAGCCGGGACAGTATGTGATGCTTCTGGCAGAGGGACGTATCCGGAATCAGGCGGTCGGCGTGGACATTCAGTTCATGGCGGATCACCTGATGGAAGAGGGCTGCGTGGAGGCGCTGAATATCGACGGCGGACAGACGGCAGTCATGTGTTTCATGGGTGAGCAGATCACCCGCATCGGCAGTTATAACGGCGGGAATACCAGCCCGCGGGCAACCACGGAGCTGATGGGAATCGGTCATTCGGACCTGATCGATCCCAATACCAAGAGCAAATAAAGCAGCACGGGAAGGTGACAAAGATGCCGGCAGCAAGAAAACCGAAGCAGGAAATGTTGGTCATATTCGTTCCGGAGGGGTATATCCTGGATATTCCGGAATCGGATCAGACGCCGAGGGCGCGTTATCTCCGGGAGGAATATGAGAAGGACAAATGGCAGCTTCTGTTTCAGATCGGATTTGAGCCCGCTGCCCGGGAGGACAGTCCGGGCATGGGTTTCCTGCATACGTTTGCCGCGTCATTTGTCCGCACCCTGACCAGCCAGGCGGCCCTGGAGATTACAAGGGAACAGACCGCCTTTGAACTGGATGAACTGGAATGCGAAAATCTGCTGGCCGCGGTCCCCTTTGGCGTCGGCACGGAATACATCACGGAGCAGTGGCTGAGAGACGGGTATCACCGCCTGCTGGAGGTTTTCTGCCGGTCCATTGCCGCCTATGAGGGAACGGTGGAGATGTTCCTGACGGAGCGGAGCCAGGACATGCGCATTCCGGAGAGGATCTTTTTCCACCTGGTGGAAAACAAAAAGCCGGGGCAGGAAATCAAGGAATCGCATCCCTTCGCCTTCATGGCCACCTATACGACGCGGATTAACGGCAAAGTGCGGCATCAGGCGCTTTCCTATGCGCTGAAGGAATACAAGGGACAGAACGACAAACTGGTGGCGATGCTCTCCTGTCTCAATCAGGCGGCAGAGGCCTCGCCCATGATCGGGCAGTTCATGGAATCGGGGGAGCTGCTCCATGCCCTTGAGCTGACCAGCCAGGAAGCGTGGACGTTCCTCAAAAGCGTGGAGGGGATTGAGAAGGCAGGAATCAGCTGCCGTCTGCCCAACTGGTGGCGCAGACGGGCCTCCTCCGTTTCCGTCTCCGTGCGTCTGGGGGAAAAGGAACCCTCCCTTCTGGGTCTGTCCTCCATCATCTCCATGAAGCCGGAGCTGACGGTGGACGGAGAGCGACTGACCCGGGCAGAAGTGAAGGAGCTTCTGTCCATGGCGGAAGGCCTCACGATGATCAAGGGGAAATGGGTCGAGATCAATCATGAACAGCTGCATAAGCTGCTGAACATGATGGATGATTATGAAGGCGACCTGACCATGATGGAAGCCCTCCGGCTTGAGGGCGGACTGGACCGCCAGAAAGAGGTGCCGGAGGGCGTAGAGGTCACCAATGGCAAGTGGCTGCAGCACATGATGGTGCAGCTTCGCAATCCCGGAAAAGAAGAGGCACCGGCCATGCCGGCCAATGTGCACGCTACGCTGCGGCCTTATCAGCTCAGCGGATACGGATGGCTCTGCCGGATGGGACAGCTGGGCTTTGGCGCCTGTCTGGCAGATGACATGGGCCTGGGCAAAACCCTGCAGATCCTCACGTTCCTTGATTATCTGCAGAGTGTCCGAAAAGATGCCCGGGTGCTCCTGGTGGTCCCGGCCACCCTCATGGACAACTGGGAAAAAGAAGCGGCCCGGTTTACACCGGACCTGACCATCCTGCGCCTGCACGGAATGACGGGGACCCGCCTCAGTGAGCGCCTGCAGGATCCTGAAAGCCGTGCCTTTGTGACCATGACCACGTATTCCATGGTCGGGAAAATTGACGGACTGAAAGAGATTCAGTGGGATTATGTCATCCTGGATGAGGCGCAGGCGATTAAGAATCCGGGAACGAAACAGGCCAAAGCCATTAAGGAACTGAAAGCCGGCGGCCGGATTGCCATGACCGGTACGCCGATTGAAAACGATCTGACGAACCTGTGGTCCCTGTTTGATTTCCTCAACCGGGGACTCCTGGGAACGGCAAAGGAATTCAGTGATTTTGCCAAGGCACTGCCGTATTCGGGGAACGGCTATCTGAAGCTGAAGCGGATGATTTCGCCCTTTATCCTGCGGCGCCTGAAGACGGACAAAACCATTATTTCGGATCTGCCGGACAAGGTGGAGACGGTGGATTATGTGGGCCTGACCAAAAAGCAGCTGGCCCTTTATAATGAACAGGTATCGAAGCTGGAAAAGACGATTGCCGAGGTAGACGGAATGAAGCGGCGCGGCCTTGTGCTGGCCACCATCAGCCGGCTCAAGCAGATCTGCAATCATCCGGACCAGTATCTGGGACTCAGCGAGTATGCGGAAAAGGAAAGCGGCAAGTTTGAGGTGCTGCGGGGAATCTGCGAGACGATCCGGGACAAGCATGAACGCGTCCTGATCTTTACCCAGTACCGGGAAATTACCCCGTACCTGCAGGAATTCCTGGAAGGGGTGTTTGGCCGTCCGGGCCTGGTGCTGCACGGCGAAACCCGTGTCCAGGACCGTCAGGCCATGGTGGATGCGTTCAATTCCGAAAAGTACGTGCCGTTCATGGTGCTGACTATCAAGGCGGGCGGCACCGGACTGAACCTGACGGCGGCCAATCACGTCATCCACTTTGACCGCTGGTGGAATCCGGCCGTTGAGAATCAGGCAACGGACCGCGCTTTCCGTATCGGTCAGAAAAACAACGTGATTGTCCACAAGTTCGTGGCCAGCGGAACCATTGAGGAAAAGATCGACGAGATGATCAATTCCAAGAGTGAACTGGCCAGGAGCATTGTGGGCAGCAGCGGGGAAAACTGGATTACGGAAATGAACGATGAAGACCTGCTGAATATGATGCGGCTGGAGGTGTGAACATGGCGAGGTATGGGCGCAGCAGCTATGGGTATTATTCCCAGCCTTCCTCCTATGAGCTTCAGAGCATGGGGGAGGAATACATCCGGAAACAGGCGGCCAAAGGCATCATTCTGCATCCGGTATGTGCAAAGTCCAGCAGCAGAAACATCTGTCAGAGCTGGTGGGGCATTTCCTGGTGCAAGAATCTGGAACGATATGCGGACTATGCGAACCGTCTGTCACGGGGCAGAAAATACACCCGTTCCGGGGCCATTCTGGACCTGCAGATCAGCAAGGGCGTGGTGACTTCAATCGTTCAGGGATCCAGCGCCAGACCCTATAAGATTACGATCCGGATCGATCCCCTCAGCGATACGCATCTGAAAAAGCTGGAGGATACCTGCTTCAACAAAGTCAAAAACCTGGATGAACTGCTGGCCGGAAAATTTCCGGATGATCTGAAAAACGTCTTTTTTGACAAGGACGGTCTGTTTCCCACGCCGCGGGAAATCCATTTTGACTGTTCCTGCCCGGACTGGGCTTCCATGTGCAAGCATGTGGCAGCCGCCATGTACGGCATCGGGCTGCGGCTGGATGAGGATCCGATGGGATTCTTTGTGCTGCGCGGACTGGATCCGGACAAGTTTATTGCCCGGGCGGTAGAGAGCCGCGTCAGCCTGATGCTGAAAAACGCAAAAAAGAAATCCACGCGGATCATTGATGATCAGGACGTGGATGCATTGTTTGGTGTTTTCTGAAATCAGGGTGCTCCCAGCCTAAGGCGGGGACGAATCCGGTTGAAATAGATCATGGACAGGGGATAGAGCAGCCGGTCGTAGAGAAACATGCACACGTTCAGCAAAATGGCGAAGAAGATGAACATGGCAGTGCCCATTTCACCGAATTCGGCCACAACGGCATCCATATGCAGGATAAATCCCAGAAATGAGTACATCAGCACATAGGAGCCGTTGAAAATCAGCAGCTTCAGGGCGATGCGGATGAATCGGTTCGGAATCCGGTCCAGCTGGAACTTGACGATGGGGTAATATCCGATAAACAGATAAAAGAAGGCGGCTTCCTTGTCCAGCCCCAGAAACAGGCTGATGAGGGAAACGGCCGCATAAGCGGTAAAGGCAATCTTCCGTCCGTATTCAAACAGAATCGGCAGCAACAGGACCGCACTGATCATGGGCGCGGCATAGGTGGCAATGGGGATAATTCCGCCAGCCAGCATGATGACGATGGAAAGGGCGACCATGAGACCGCAAAAAGCGGCTTTGGCACTTTGCTGACGGCTGGATTCGCGATTGGATGGCATGCATTAACCTCCGTAACTTAAAACAACACATGCCGGATCCGGCATCGTTTTTCCCGGTTATTATAGCGCGAAAAACTGAAAAGTCAATTCTTCGCCTTGTCCCGGTCAATGAAACGAAAGGAAACTTTTTGGCAGTTTTTTCTCTGCGGAACCGTTCTGTTTTCTGATGACAGAATCCGGTACAGCGTTTATAATGTGTGCGTTCCAGGACAGGCGATGAAATCTTCCGGACATCCGGCTCGCGGATGATTGAACTGCCGGAGGGAAATCTGCTGCGCCCCGGGACATCTTGCCGGGTCATTTCGGCTTCAAAAACAACCCCCAGGCCTGTTATGGCCTGCAGTACCTGCATGAGGAGAGAATCTTCCGATATGAATATGCAATTCAGGCGAAACCAGAGAAGCAGTTCCGTATTTTTCAGTATGCTGCTGGCGGCCTTCAGTTTGTTTGTCAATGGATTTGGTGTATACCTGACCATCCAGGCCAATATCGGGGCCGGTCCATGGGATGTGCTCAGCCTGGGTGTTTCCAAGACACTGGGCATTCTGTACGGAACAGCGTCCATTTCGATTTCCCTGATCATTCTGATGATTGACATCGCGCTTCGTGAACCCATTGGCATTGCCATGTTTATTGATGCTGTCGTGGTAGGAAAATCAGTGGATCTGTTCAACGCCCTGCACGTGATTAAGCCGTGCCAGTCGCCGATTGCAGGAATACTCATGATGCTTCTGGGACTGATCATCATGGCATATACCCAGTACGGTTACATGATCGCCGCGCTGGGCTGCGGTCCCCGGGATACGCTGCTGGTGGGGATGGCCAGGCGCATCCGCCGGGTGCCGATCGGGATTGTCAGTGTGGCGCTTCTCTCTCTGGCCACGCTCCTGGGCGGTCTTCTGGGCGGCCCGGTAGGCATTGGCACCCTTATCAGTGCCTTTTGTTCCGGACCGATTATGCAGGCGGCATTCGTATCCGTCCATTTTGATGCGACGCATATCCATCATCAGAAACTGGGGGACAGTTTCAGAGTGATTTTTTCAGGAAAAGTATAGGAACGAGTTTGCCTGTTTTTCTGATTCCGGGCATTGAACCGGATTCAAAATTTGATCTGGCGATACAAGTTACGAGAATTCAGACGTATTCATAAAAGGGGGAGACTGTCCAAAAACGTTTTTGACATGTGAGTTTTTTACGGATTTAAGACGCCAGGGGGGTGACTTTTTTGTTGCAGCTGTCCAGAAACTTTCGCTTCTTCAAAAGTTTCTGGACAGTCTCGGGGGGGGGGTAAGTGCCATGCTCAGAATCTATTATGGCGATCTTGAATCAGAAAAATACATTTTTAATCCGGATGCCTTCTTTAATAATACGTATGAAGATGAATGGATCACAGATCCGATGTCAAAACAGATGATCAGGGATATAGATGGTTCTGAAGTCATCGGACCAAGATTGATTGACAGCCCTTATTTAGGACCGATTCCAACCGAGCGGCTTTCCGGTGGGGTTAAAACGCTGATGCTGATGAAGTTTGATTCTGACCATATCTTTAACGCCTCAGCTTGCGGCGATAATTGCGCGCACTGGATATTAAAGATCGGGCAGGAGAAGGATCTGACCGTTCGGCTGGGTTATCTGATGAATTTCGGAAAAGATCGCTTTGATATTGAAATAGTGAATCTGCACCAGATCGTTCATTCGATGAAAGAACTGAACGAATCGGTGCTGGATCATCGTCTCTTATGAAGTAATCGATGGGCGTCAGATATTGGGGGAAGACCTGTAGCCGAGCGCATTCCTGAATCGGACGGTCAGGCTTCGCTGCATTCTGGTTCTTCGTTTATCTCCCGCATCCGGATTCCTGAATTGTTTTTGATGCATGTGGGCTAAACAATCTGAGTTTGACGGTGCAACTGTTTGGTAATCCCTATTTCAACACATGGGATAATGATGATTGTCAGCGTGTTTTCTCCTGCTTGAAAACATGGGCAGTTCCTTATTTCTGCAAAGTGTTGAAATCGTTAAGGAGCACGTGAAGAGAGATTGACATGGTTGGGAAATATGATCTGGAAGTATATAACAGGAAGGTTCATTATTTTCTTACAATAAAACGGAACATAACGATTATCCAGGGAAACAGCGGCACCGGAAAAACGGAATTGATTCGCATGATACAGGAGCACGAAACGAATGGAGCTTCGTCAGGGATTACCCTGATATGTGATGCAAAATGTACGGTGCTTACAACAGTCGATTGGGAATTGAGACTGTCTTCTATGAACGGTCGAATTGTCTTTATTGATGAATTCGCAGGGTTTCTCCGTTCTCAGAGATTTGCGGAATTAGTCAAAGGATCAGACAACTATTTTGTGATCGTATGCAGGGATGATTTAAGCCAACTTCCTTACAGTGCAGACGAAATCTATGGTCTGAGGAATGTATCGGATAATCAGAAGGATAAAACTTGTAAACGAATCTACAACGAAATGTTCAGGCTGTAACATCTTGACATTCTGCCTGATGAATCTTTGGAAAGGAGAGAGAAGCCGTTGAAGGAATTCAACACAACAGCGGTATGTATACCGGATGAGCATTATATGGTGGATCTCTCCGAGCGGGTACAGGCGATCAGGAAGCTGGTCGATGACGGAAAGTATTTCACGATTAACCGGCCCAGACAGTATGGGAAAACGACGACGATAAATGAACTTTATAAGGTGCTTGTCACGGAGAACGTTGTCATCAGTCTGGACTTTCAGAGTATTGAAAATGGAAGCTTCAAAGATGGAGGGGAGTTTTCCAGGGCTTTTGCCCGGATCGTTCTTGACGCAGAAGAATTTGATGGTCTGTCTATTCCGGAAACCATTATCGGGAAATTCAAAGAGCTTGCTAAAAAGCCATCGGATCAGGTCAAGATGGATGATCTGTTTCGAGTGTTCAGAATGTGGTTCAGGGAGGAAAAGAAACCCATTGTTTTGATCATTGATGAAGTTGACTCGGCAACAAATAATCAGGTGTTTTTGGATTTTCTTGCTCAGCTGCGGTTTCTGTATCTGAAACGTGCAGATAATAAAGGAGTGAAAACCTTCCAGTCAGTCATCCTTGCCGGAGTAACAGACGTTAGGCAGTTGAAAAAGATAACACAGTCAGAGGGCGAGCATAAAGAGAACACTCCCTGGAATATTGCTACTGATTTTACGATAGACATGAGTCTCTCTGAATCCGGCATTCAGGGAATGCTGGATGAGTATGAAGCGGATCATCATACAGGGATGGATACCGCAGCCATTGCGAAACAGATAAGAGCATACACAAACGGGTACCCGTTCCTGGTCAGCCGGATATGCCAGCTGCTGGATAAAGGAAGGATTCCGGACTTTGGTAATCTGCCTGACGCGTGGACGCAGGATGGCATAGATGCGGCAGTCAGGACGATCCTCAGCGAGGAGAATACGCTCTTTGATTCGCTCATGGGAGAACTTAAAGCAATGCCCGAACTGTGCAGACAGCTGAAAGAGATTCTTTTCGAGGGCAAAACAATTCCAAACCTTCCGGATAACGCCCAACAGAAACGGCTCAGAAGGGTTGGCCTCATTATAAATGATCATCAGTCGGTTGCCATTGCAAACAGGATTTTTGAGATGAGACTGTATAACTTCTTTATCGGTGAGAGCCGGTTTGCCGGGGAACTTCGCGGAAACGCTCTTAATAACAAACCGGAATTCATCAAGGGCGGGAAGCTGGATGTTCCTCTCATCATGAAGCGATTTATTGAGACACAAAGAATTATCTGGAAGCTTGACGATGAAGAGGCGGAGAGAAAGTTTATTGAGGAAGAAGGACGCGAGAAGTTCCTGACGTACCTATGGCCGATCATCAACGGAGTGGGAACGTTCAGCGTGGAGGAGCAGACCCGGGATCGAAAGCGGATGGATGTGGTTATCCATTATTGCGGCATGCGCTATATCATTGAGCTAAAGATCTGGCATGGTGAGAGCAGAAATGAAGAAGGTGAAGAGCAGATTTTGGGGTATATGAACCGCTTCGGTCTGAAAAACGGTTACATGCTCAGCTTTAACTTCAATAAGCATAAGAAACCGGGTGTGCATGAAGTGCACATTGGAGACAAACTCCTGTACGAAGGAGTTGTATGACGGGGCAGCGGGATGCATCTGTTTGGAACATGGGGCAGATGCGAGCAATGACGTAAGAGTTTTTCATGCAGGGAAAGACGGGAGGCAGTCCATGTTGGATCAGGAAAAAGTAAACAATCCATCTATCTATGAAAATACCATACCGTCCGGTTTTTCAGGGGGCTTCTTTGTATACAATGCACTGGGAAAGCAGGAGATTTTCTTTGCGGATCCCAATGTGATTCAGCTGTTTGAATGCACGGATATTGCCGATCTCAGGCAGTTAACCGGAAACAGTTTTCGTGGAATGGTATACCCGGAGGATCTGGATCAGGTGGAGAGCAATATTCTGGCCCAGACCTTTGAAAGCGGAAAACGGCATGATTATGTCCGTTACCGCATCCGCACGAAAAATGGAAATATCCGTTATATTGAGGACTTTGGTCATCTGCTGCACGGGGAAAACGGGCAGGCCATGTTTTACGTCTATATCGCGGATGTGAAACAGGAGGAATTTTTCAACCGGTCCCAGAACAGTTATGCCGAGACACAGGTGTTTTCCATGAACAAGCGGATTGATCCGCTGACCGGTCTGCTCAAAGTGACCGCTTTTTACAGCGAGGATCAGGAAATTCTCCTGAACCAGCTTGCTGACGAGGGAGAAACCACTCAGATCCTGATTTTCGACATTCTCGGTCTGAGACGGATCAATCATCTGAAGGGGCGGGATGCAGGGAATGCCTGCATTGTTTCGCTGGTGGAAAATGTCCGGGAACATCTGCCGAAAACGGTTCATCTGTTCAGAGGCGATGAGGCAGAGATTATGGCCGTATGTACAAACTGTGAGGAAGATGAAATCATTGGCTGCGCAGAGGCCGTGGTGAAAGCATCCGGAGAAACGGTTTTGTACGGAATTGGTTCCACACGAATCAGCATCTATGAAGGAAACAACACCGGAATAAAGCGCACAATGAAGCATGCAATTGAAGAGGCGGAATATGCGCTGCAGGTGAAAAAGATGCTCTGTGTCGACTCGGAACGGTCTCATGCGCTGGTGTCTCTGGTCCGGGCACTTGAGGAGACGGATTCGGATACGGAACAGCATGTCCAGCGGACACGGCGAATGGGAGAACTGCTAGGAAAACGGATCGGGCTGACCGATTCTCAGCTGACCCAGCTGCGTCTTTTGTGCCTGCTTCACGACATCGGGAAAATCTCGGTTCCGCTGGAAATTCTGAACAAGCCCGGGAAACTGTCCAAATCTGAATGGACAGTGCTGCGTGAGCACGCTGAGAAGGGCTATCAGATTGCCCTGTCAACGGAGGAACTCAAGCCGATTGCCAGGCTGATCCTGTGTCATCATGAGCGGTGGGATGGAAAAGGATATCCATCCGGCATTACCCGGGAAGCGATTCCAATTCTTTCAAGGATTATTTCCGTGGTGGATTCGTATGATGCCATGGTGAATGACCGGAGTTACCGAAAAGCCCTTCCGGTGGAAACGGCCAAGAAGGAAATCCGGGATAATGCAGGAACGCAGTTTGACCCGTATCTGGCAATGGAATTCCTTGCCATGCTGAAGGAAAACCCGGAACTGGCCGAGGGCGAAAAGACCAATGCGGCAGATGTGCGCACGTTCCGGACAACTGCACAGGATAGCCTGCTGGCAGGGAATACCAAACCGATTCTTTACACGGCGTATGTCCTGGATATCGATGATGTCATCATTGAAACAGATGACTATTTTGAAACCATGACCGGGTATTCAAGGGAGGAAGCCGTCGGAAAACTCAATCAGTATGAGCTGATTCCGGAAACGGACATTGCGCAGTATCGGCAGCAGGTGAATGCGCAGTTTGAAAAAGGGGACGTTGCCTATCTGTTCCATCGGATCAGGTGCAAGGATGGAACCGTCAAACAGGTGGTCTGCCACGGGGAACGGTACTACGATTCCTCTGTGAAAGCCTTAAGAAGCGACATTCTTGTCTTTGAGATCTGACAATGGACAGCAGTGGAGGAAGAAAATGATTCATATTGTGCTGGTGGAACCGGAGATTCCGCAGAATACCGGCAACATCGCCAGAACCTGTGCGGCAACGGGCAGCCGTCTGCATCTGGTGGAGCCTCTTGGATTCAAGCTGGAGGACCGCTACCTGAAAAGAGCCGGCCTTGACTACTGGCATATGGTTGAGGTGGATGTTTATCCGGACCTGGGCAGCCTTCTTAAGCGGTGGCAGGGAAATTCATTCTATTATGCCAGCACAAAAGCCGCGCATAACTATGCGGAAATCCGCTATCCAGCGGACAGGGATGTCTTTCTGGTCTTCGGGAAGGAAAGCCGGGGACTGCCGGAAAATCTCCTGACGAAGGTTTATGACAGATGTATCCGTATCCCGATGATTGAGGAGGCCAGAAGCCTGAATCTGTCCAATTCCGTGGCTATCGTGACCTATGAGGTGCTGCGGCAGCAGGGGTTCCGGAATCTCATGGAAAGCGGCCATCTGACCGGCCGGGATGAGGTGAACGGAACCTGGATGGATTATGTCTGAGAGGCGTTGAACATGAAAAAGAAAAAGAAGAAAACGCTGCATTACCAGGTTCTGGCCGGAATGACGGATGTGATCCGCTGCGGTTTTGCGGTTCTTGCCATTATCCTTCTTCTGCTGATGCTCGGCAGCCTGCTTAAATGGCTGGCAAAGGATCTTGAAACTATGTTCGCGGAGCTGGGAAACAACCTGGGCGAGGCGTTTCTGGTGGGCCGGTAACGGAACCGGAAACCCTGACAGAAAAAGTCAAACATCAAAATATTTATAATACATATATAAAAATCTTATAATTAATAAGTACCTAAATTTTTGAATACTGGAAAGTTACACAAATATATCTTGCTTTTTTTTCACCTTTGATTTATAATAGCACATGGTAGGTACGGGTCTGTGGTTGAAAATCGATGCCAGTCGCAGGCAAAACGATCCACGTAATTCGGTAAAATACCGATGAGCATGGTGCGGCTTAGACGTAAGACCGTCCGGTGTATGCCGAGAGGGCAAGTAGTGGGGCACAGAGTGTATGAGCGAAAACTCCAGGCGGCGAGTGTGGGGGCAAAGACCAGGTCAGCCGATGTCTATCAATTCTTTTTATTAACTTCTTTTTTTACCTTGGAGGAAAAAACCCATGTATCAGGACAAGACTCTGGTTTGTAAAGACTGTGGCCAGGAATTTGTGTTCACTGCCGGTGAACAGCAGTTCTACGCAGAAAAAGGCTTTGAGAATGAGCCTACCCGCTGCAAGGCCTGCCGCATTGCACGTAAGAATGCCCGTCAGCAGAATGGTGAGAATCAGCAGCGCGAGATGTTTGAGACCACCTGTGCAAAGTGCGGTGCACCGACCCGTGTTCCCTTCATTCCGAAGAATGATCGCCCGATTTATTGCAGTGAGTGCTATGCTGCGATTAAGGCGGAGCGTTTCTGATATAATGAACTGAACAAAATTCGCACTGCGTGCGGATTTAAAACGAGGAAAAGAAGGTATAGTGTGACTATACCTTCTTTTTGTATGCAAATGAGCTGACAAAGTGCCGCCAGGGCTATGGAATAGGGATGTGCTCGGTCATCTGAATGCCCTGTGTCTGACAGAGAATCTCATGAAACTGATTTCCGCAGCGTTCAACCTCACCCAGCACTTTGTGAATGCCGGTCTCAGTGGTCAGCCAGTTTTCGCGGGTAATTTCTGCATCAGGGGGCGGACAGACGAGAATTTCCGTCTCCGGGAAAGCCAGTTCATAGTACGTTCTGGCCCGTCTGGCGTGAAACGGCTGACAGACCATAATCGCTTTTCGAATGGTGAGCCCCATGGAATCGGTGAGGGTGCGGGAATAGCGGGCATTTTCATAGGTATAGGTAGCCTGATCCTCCCGCAGAATGGCAGAATCAGGGACGCCGTTGGCCAGGAGAATGTGCCGCATAAAGGCCCATTCGGTCTCAAAGTTTCCGGAATAGACCCGATTGCCGGAAACCTGTCCGGCAAAGGCATCCTTGCGGATGCTGTACCGTCCGGAGGGGAGGATATAGGGAACCAGTCCCCGCAGATAGATCTGCGCCGCGTGTTCCGGAAGCTCCGCATGCCCGCTCCCCGGAATGAACAGGATATCGGCGGGAGCGGGAGCGTCGGAGAGAAAGATGAAATCCGTGATATCTTGAATCCACTTCATAGGATAATCCTTTTCAGAAATCGTGTTTTCGGCATCGCGTTTTACATGTTGCGCCGCAGCAGATCGCTCTCTGTCACAGGGGTCATCAGGCCGAAGATGGTTCCGAATCCGTAAGCAAAATGAATCAGCGGAAAGAGGAACGGGGTGAAAAGAAAGACGGGCAGTTTGCCGACAGGTGATTCTTTTGCTGCCTCGGCGGCGAACAGCAGGTCAAAGAAAAGGTAGAACAGACAGAGAAGAAGCAGGGGAGCGGAACTGACCATGGTCAGGAACAGAAAGAGCACGAACGTCAGGGTAAAAAGCATCGGGATCAGGTGATGGATCTCAAAGCATTTGGGCTGGATGTAGAGCGTACGCCCGATCCATACGCCGTTTCCCCATTTCTGGGCAAGCTGTCCGCGCAGGGAGTTCCTGGCGGTGTGCCAGGAGACGATGGAAGGGTCATAAAAGAGACGAAAGCCGGCTTTGCGCATCCGGTAATGCATATCGTTGTCCTCGGTGCGCTGAAGGCGTTCATCATAGGGACCGGTTTTCCGGTACACCTCTCTCCGGCAAATTTCATAGGCCAGGGATTTAACCTCGTGCGTCTTTCCGGTATTGCGGAAAGAAGCGGCGCCGCCGCAGAAGCGGGAGGTGTCAAGTGCACGAAACACGGCTTCCTGCCAGGTTGAGGGCGCGGTGCTGAGTACCGCGCCGCCCACCACGTCCCTGCCATCCAGCGCACGGACACTGCTGCTGAGAAAGTCGGATGGCAAATGGGCATGGGCATCGACCCGGATCAGGGCCTCGCCGGTGGCGGCACCAATGGCAATGTTGCAGCCGGCGGCAAGCCACCGCTTGGGATTATCCAGTATGCGGACGGAAAAGCCGGAGGTCTCCTGAAACTGTGTCATGATCGATTTGGTTTCATCAGCGGAGGCGGAATCGACCAGGATCACCTCGATCTGATCATGGGGATAGTCCTGATGGAGAAGATCCTGAAACAGGGAGGGAAGGGAGGCGGCGGCATTGAATGCGACCACGACAAAGGTTATTTTCATGTGGCCACCTCTTTTGAAACATCTCTCGCTGAGCGGTCTCTCACGTGATAGGTAAACAGTCCGAGGATGAAATAGGGAAAGAACAGTTTCTGCGAGACAAAGCGCCGTGGATGATTCCGGCCGAGATAATACCCGACCTGAAGCATTTCAATCATGCAGCCAAAAGGAATTCCCCAGGGGCGCAGGAAAATCAGGAGAAACAGGGCAATCCAGTCAAGCAGGAAAAACAGAAAGGTCATTTTGTGGAAGCGGATGTAAGCGGGGGCCGTTTGTCTTGCCATGGCACACCGGAACGCTTCGCCCTGACCCAGCTGACGGCGGTTGAAAAGAACCGTGAGAAGGCTTCGGTTTTCCGTGACGCAGTCTGTATGCCGGATCATGGGATCCGGAATTTCAAGGACCAGTATCTTTTTATCTGCCAGACGGCTGTGCAGTTCTTCCTCCTCACAGGCAACCGTATCCGGGCTCCAGCCGCCCACATCCAGCAGTGCCTGGCGGCGGATCATGAGCGCCCCGCCGAATTCCGGTGCCTGACGGGGAGTGGTGCAGTCATAATAGTTTTTGTTTTCCCCGATCAGCTCGCTGCCGCGGTAATACAGATCATGACGGACGCCCGTAACCGCATCTGCATGGGCCGCATTCCCTTTTTCCAGGGCGTACCGGGGAAAAAGGGGATCCAGTTCCATATCCCCGTCCAGGAAAAGGCACCATTCATATCGGGCCGCTTCTGCGCCGATGGCGCGGCCAAGACCGGCAGTGGGAGAGGGATCATTGACCAGCAGGCAGCGCACGGAATGGGCACGGGCAATGTCAAGACTGTTGTCCGTTGAGCCGGAATCCACATAAATGATTTCATGCGGCATCTGCCAGAGGGCCTTTTCCACGCTGGTCAGACAGCGATCAAGTCTCGCCCCTTCATTCCGACCAATGACGATCACGCTGATCATGCTCTTCCTCCATCAAAAAAAGTATGGTATACTTGAACGGAATTATTATCGCACAAAAGGTCTGTTGTTGCAAGCATGGAGGGATTCAATGCGGCTGACTCTGATTATTCCGTTTTATGGCGTGGAGGCCTATATCGGGCAGTGCCTGGAACCGCTTGACCAGCTTCCGGCAGAGCAGTGTGAGATCCTGCTGGTGGATGACTGCGGAACGGATGGCTCAGCCGGAATTGCCGCAGCATTCTGCCAGAGGCACGAAAATGCCCGAATCATCCGCCGGTCCGTGAACGGCGGCCTCTCTGCCGCCAGAAACAGCGGACTTCAGGAGGCGGCGGGGGACTATATTTTTTTCCTGGACAGTGATGATATTCCGATCCCGGAAAACATCCTGGCTCTGGCAGAACTGGCCGCCGCGCAGAAGCTGGATGTGATCAAGGGCTCTTTTTCCTATTACCAGGAGGAAACAGGGAGAGAAACGGACGGGCCAAATGTCGGGCAGCGGGAGCTGTGTCCCGGCACCCGCCTTTTCATGGAACAGAGCCGTCAGGGAACCTATGAACCCATGGTCTGGCAGTGCCTGTACCGGCGGGCCTTTCTTGAGCAGCACCGGCTCCGGATGGCCGAGGGGCTTCTGTTTGAGGATGAACTGTTTACAACCCCGGCCCTGTTCCTGGCGGAGCGGACCGCCTGCGTACCAAAGAAACTGCTTCTCTACCGCCAGCGGGAAGGGAGCATCATGAGCGGATTCCGGAAGGGAACCGGATGGTGCGAGTCGTATCTCAAGGTTTGCAGGGGACTGAGCGCCTTCAATGAATCGCATCCCTCGGAGGCATCCGCTCTGCTTGATGACCGGATTTCCCGGATTGCACTGAGCTTTGGGAAAAACATTGCCGCATATCATCTTGAGGGGCAGGTGCGGCAGGAGGCTCTTGCCTTTATCCGGGAACACCGGAAGGAAATCCGTGAGCTGACCATGCGGAGTTCCTCACCAGTCCTTCGCCTGCAGGCGCTCCTGTTTAACTGCTCTCCGGAAACGTTTATCCGGATTTATCAGACGGCAGCAGGACGGAACTGAATCAAAAATCTCCCGGACATTGTCCGGGAGATTTGTTGTTGGTTCGATGGCCTTTACCAGATGGGGACGGCCCCGGGAACGGGGACAACGGGTGAATCCGAATACCAGAGGGGATCGCTCAGCGGGCGGGACTGAATGTCCATTTTCTTGTTCAGAAAGGGATGCACGATCGAGAGCCGGAACGCGTTCAGCTGGAGGGTGGGAATGCAGTGCCTTTCCTGAAAGGCGGTGGAAAGAGGGGTGCGATAGCGGATATCTCCGAGAATCGGGCAGCCCAGATAAAGCATATGCACCCTGAGCTGGTGTGTCCGTCCCGTCAGCGGGGAAAGAAAGACGTGGGAGATGGTCTGCCCGTCAATGGTGCGCGTTTCCAGAACCGTATAAGCGGTGAGGGCCCGTTTTCCGTCTTCCCGGACAATTCGGGTATAGCTGCCCCGGTGCTTGCGCTCGACGGGTGCCTCAATGAAACCGGACCGGGCGGGGAGTGTCCCGAACAGATAAGCCTCGTACAGTTTGTGGAAAGTGCCTGAGGTCATCTGCTTCTGAAGGGCTACCTGGGCGTATGGAAAACGGGCAAAAACAACAATGCCCTGGGTTTCCGCATCCAGGCGGTGAATGGGATGCGCCTCATAACCGGCGTTCAGAATGCGTGTTTCCAGGGAATCCCGGCAGGTTTCGGCGACCTTTTTGCCCGGATGCGTCGGAATGCCGGCGGGCTTGAAGGCGATGAGGTAGGCCTCATCCTCATAAAGGATTACGGGCACCGGGAAACTGTTGTTCCGTTTTTTGCCTTTTGACTCAAAGCCGGGAAAGGACAGTTCCAGCACTTCCCCCGCGAACACAGGCTGATTGGGGTAGACAAATTCACCGTCTACCCGGACACCGTCTGATTTGAACAGGAGAGCGGTCTGCTGGGCCGGAAAACCGAGCTGGCGGATGGTGTTGCGAAGGGAGGTCCCGTTCAGCTCGGGAGGAACGGAGATGGAAATCGTCATGGAATACCTCGAAGACAGCCGGCTGCCGCTGGCAGCCTGATCTTTCGATGCACGCAGCGCAGGGCAGCATCGGATAAAGCTTGTGCTCCATTCCCGGAGAATGGAGCACGTCGTAACAGGAAACAAAGAGCCGCGTACTGCAGGACGGTTCAGCCGGTTTTATCGGGAATCGGGCCTGCTGCAGATGATCCGGTCACAGAAGCTTCGGCAGTTTTGACAGACGCTCAATGGATTCCAGCAGTGTTTCCTCACTGCGGGCAAAATGGAACCGGATCAGGTGATTAATGGGCTCACGGAAGAAACTGGAACCCGGAACGGCGGCGACGCCCACATTGCGGATCATCCATTCACAGAAAGCCAGGTCGCTTTCCCCGTGGAAACGCATGCCGGGTTTCTGGAAATCGCTGATGTCCACCATGATGAAGTAGGAGCCCTGAGGGGTGGTATGCCGCAGGCCGATGCGGTCAAGACCGGCCAGCATGGTGTTGCGCTTGTGGGTGTACATTTCCTTCAGGTCCCGGTAATAGCTCTCCGGCATTTCAAGGCCCACGACAGCGGCTTCCTGAAGCGGCGCGGCGGCACCCACGGTCAGGAAATCATGTACTTTCTTGGCTCCCTCAATCACATCCTCCGGCCCGATGAGATACCCCAGACGCCAGCCGGTGATGGAATAGGTTTTGGACAGGGAAGAGCAGCAGATGACACGGTCCCGTATTTCCGGAAGTGCACCGGCATAGACGTGCTGCCAGGGATCAAAGACGATGTGCTCATAGACCTCATCGGTGATCAGGTAGGCATCATAGCGGTTGCACAGCTCGCCGATCTGAAGAAGCTCCTCCCGTGTAAACACCTTTCCGGAGGGGTTGCTGGGATTGCAGACGATGATGGCCTTTGGGTGCTGCCGGAACGCGTCCTCAAGGACATTGGCATCATAGTTAAAGGCCGGGGGAACCAGCGGAACGAAAATGGGCTCAGCACCGGAGAGAATGGCATCTGCCCCGTAGTTTTCATAAAACGGCGAGAACACGATGACCTTGTCGCCGGGATTGCAGACGGTCATCATGGCACACATCATCGCCTCGGTTCCGCCGCAGGTCACAACGATTTCCGTATTCGGGTTAATCGTGCGGCCATAGGCCTGTCCCTGTTTTCTGGCCAGCGCCGCGCGGAAATTCGGGGCGCCAAAGGTGACCGAGTACTGATGCGGCCCTTCCTCTGCCACTGCCTTCAGACGGTCAGTGATGGCCTTTGGCGGAGGAAAGTCCGGAAAGCCCTGGGAGAGGTTGATGGCACCGACTTCGTCACTGATTCGGGTCATGCGGCGGATCACGGAATCGGTAAAGGTGGATACACGGTGCGATAACTGAGGCATAGTTGTCCTTCTTTCTTCTGGTGAGTCGTTCCTGTTCCCGGACAGACGGGCAGGGCTTTTCATTGGAGAATGCGCGTTGAAAGTGAGCGTATTTTACCATAAGACCTGTTTCCCTGCAAGAATCCGCGGGCGGCCTCAGCTGCATGATGAGCCGCAGCCTGATCTTTTGACACCGCGGCATTTCTGGTGCTCCTGTTTGGCAAACTGCCACTGTGCGGCAGGCCCAGTCTTTTATGAGCCGCAGCCTGATCTTTTGGCACCGAGGCATTTCTGGTGCTCCTGTTTGGC
>DGWH01000033.1:0-4987 GCA_002395225.1 Christensenella sp. UBA4263 | reverse complement strand
CTGCCGCTGTAGCGGCAGGCCCAGTTCTTTGCCGGGCGTGGAAAGTCATCCGAAATGGAGAGAAATACAGGAAAAATCTTGAATCAGCGGGGTGGATGCACTATAATCAAAACAGAATCTGGTTTTTTATCTTTTTTGGCGGGCTTCCGTTTTTGGCCCTATCAGAACCGGGTTTTTCGGCAAACAGACATTTGAACGAT
Organism: Christensenella sp. UBA4263; assembly: GCA_002395225.1. Lineage (GTDB taxonomy): Bacteria > Bacillota > Clostridia > Christensenellales > Aristaeellaceae > Ventricola. Next base: position 4,787 of record DGWH01000033.1, on the reverse strand, counting down.
GAATGGACGCTTTCCTTTGGTGACAGCGGGCCGATTCACGGTGAAGGAGTTTCTTTCGATGCACATGCGAACCAAAAAGTGGGCAAAGCCGGAGCTTTCGGTCTGCCCCTATTACAGGGATGAACCGTTTCAGCTGAAAGGAAAATGGCGCAGTCAGTTTCCGGAGGACAAACCGCTTTATCTGGAACTTGGCTGCGGAAAAGGGGTTTCCACGGCAAAGATGGTCTTTAGCAGGCAGGACTGCAATTTTATCGCGGTGGACATCACCTCAAACGTTCTGGGAGACGCCCGGCGAAACATTGAGCGGCTTTACGGGAAAATGCCGGTTCGCAACGTGCTGCTTTCCCGCTTTGATATCTCGCGTTTTGATGAATTCTTCGGTCCGGAGGACAGAATTGAGCGGATCTATATCAATTTCTGCAATCCCTGGACCAAGCGGCCCAAGTATGCCAAGCGTCGGCTGACCCATACCCGGCAGCTGATGCAGTATCGTCACGCACTGGTCCCGGGCGGGGAGATCTGGTTCAAGACAGATGATGATACGCTGTTTAAGGAATCGCTTCCCTGCTTTGAGGAAAGCGGATTTGAACAGGTGACGCTGATCCGGGATCTGGCTGCCTCCGGCTTTGAACCGAACTACATCAGTGAGCATGAGCAGATGTACCGGGATTTGGGGGTGCCGATTAAGTTCCTGATCGCCCGCATGCATGAACTGGACGCGGAGGGGCAGGCCCGGCATGATGCCGTCATCGAGGAAGTGTCACGGCGGGAAAAAAGCGAACGCCAGAGGGCTTCCGGCACAGCAGACGGGGAGGATGGTGCGGATGGTCGGACTGGTCTATAACCCGGTTTCCGGCGGCGGAAAAGGGGAAGAACTGGCAAAACAGGTGAAGGCCATTCTTGAGACCCGGGGCACGGTGCAGATGTATGCCACGGCAGGAGTCGGAGATCCGGCGGTGAAAGCCGAACAGGCGGTCCGGGATGGCTGTGAGGCGCTGGTTTGTCTGGGCGGTGACGGAACCCTCAGTGAGGTCGTGGATGCCGTCGTCAGAGGCGGGATTCCGCTTTATATTGTGCCCTCCGGAACCGGAAATGATTTTGCCCGGGTACTGAAGCTGCCCAAGGATCCCATTGAGGCGCTGAACGCGCAGCTGGACGGGACGCCGGTATATGCTGACTGCGGCCGGATTAACGGACGCTGCTTTATCAATATTGCTGGTTCCGGCTTTGATGTGAAGGTCCTTGAAAAGACGGAGAAACTGAAAGCCATCTATCCCGGCGAAAAAGCGTACCGGAAGGCACTGATTTCCATTCTTCGCCATTACAGACCCGTGGAGGCAGAGGTATCCCTGGACGGCGGTCCTTTTGAACGGCATTCGCTGACCATTGTGGAGATCGCCAATGGGCAGTACTTTGGCGGCGGCATGCGGGTGGCCCCTGAGGCAAAACTGTTTGACGGACTCTTTGACGTGATCCTGATCCCGAAGCTGCCAAAATTCAGTCTGCCGTTTCTGCTGCCGCTGTTTTTCTTTGCCCTGCACGTCCGTCTGGGCATTGCCAAGCGGGTACAGGCCAGACAGGTAGTGGTCCGTTCCAGGGGAATGACGGTGAATATAGACGGCCGGCTGGAAAAAATGGATGAGGCCGGGTTTGAAATCGTTCCCGGTGCACTCCGGCTGAAACTGCCCGGCGGGACCGTGACAAAGAAATGAGATACAATTGGAATCAACAGGTCAGAACCTGATCGATAATCATATAGGGAGGATTGAGTATGCGGAAAATCGGTTTGATGCTTGTATTGCTGATGATTTGTTTTACCCTGAGTGCAGCGGCAGAGTCACTGTTTGTCGACAATCAGGAAAAGGACAAGAGTGACCTGATGAGGCTGAACATGCGTTCCCAGCCCAGTTCGGGTGGGGCAGTGATTGGCTCATTCTATACCGGGGCAGAGGTCCATGTGCTGGGCGATCCGGTTACCACGGAGACGGTTCAGGAAACGCCAGCGCCGGAGGAGACGGCAGAAGGGGAAAACGCGAATGTGCCGGAAGCCGGTGAACAGGTCCGTTTTGTTCACGTGGAAATCGGCGGTCTCCAGGGGTATATGGCCGAGAACTATCTGATTACCCGGGAGGAAGCGGCGAACCGGTACGGCGCGAACGGCTGGTTTGGTCAGTGCCGCCCGGCAGAGGTCGATCTGACCGGTATGTGGAATGACAATATCCGTCTGCTTTCGGGGACGGATGACAAGGCGACCTCGGTGGGCACCGTGGCCTCGGGGGAGCAGGTCCACATGGTGGGAATCATCGGCAACTGGGCCTATGTGTTCAAGGATTCGGACCAGAGCAGACTGTATGGCTATCTTCCCATTGAAGCGGTCACGGAAACCGGCAGCCTCAAGTATTATGTGGTCAATACCGGTGCCTCGGATGCCAGAATGGTGCTGTATGAGACGCCGAACCAGAAAGGCAAAGTCAGCATGTCCATGGGCAACGGGACAAACTGTGTCATGCTGTTTGGACGCGGGGAAGGGCTCTGGCGCCGGGTCCGTGTCGGCGGCGTATCCGGATGGGTCTACCCGACGAAGAAAAACACCCTGGTGGCACTGGGGAACGCCTCAAGGAGCACCATTCCGTATTATCCGCTGGTGATGGAAACCAAAGGTGACTGCATCCTTTACAGCGTCAAGGGCGACCGGGCGAAGCCGTATATGACGCTGGGCAGTCAAATGAAAGTGGAGGTGTTGGGCGAGATTCAGGATTACGTCTATGTGCGTACCCTGATCGGCGGCGCCGGCGCCTATAACAAGGGAGATTACGGCTATATTGCCATCAGCGACCTGACCCTGTCCGTTTCAAAATCCTCCATTGGCGTGGTGCAGGCGGATGATGAGGACATGCCGGTTATCGTGTATCATGAGCCGGATAAGGGCTCCGCAATGCTTGGCGCCCTGTGCGGCGGCGCACAGGTCCGTCTGCTGGATTATACCCAGACGGAATTTGCCCGGGTGACCCTGAACGATCTGACCGGTTACGTGGAGAAAAAGAGCATTCGCCTGCTGTCTCAGGCATCTGATCCGGTCTCCCAGCGGATTCCTCAGCGGGGAACGACGAAAGCGGAGGTCATCCTCTATGCAGAGCCCAGCAGCCAGGGGGCCGAGGTTGGGACGGTTGCGGCAGGGAGCAAAATGTACATGCTGGGGAAATTCGGCGACTGGATGTACGTGAATGCCGGAACGACGCCCAATCTGGATATTGCCTCCCAGAAAGAGATGACGGGATTTGTTCCTCTGACACAGGTTGCCGCACCGGCCAGCACGGTTCACCTGATCGCCTCCGTGAAGACGGACAAGGTGAATCTGCGGAGCGTTGGCGACAAGACCGGAAACATTATCGGCCATGCCCGTCTGGGTGAACGGCTGCGGGTGACGGATTACGGCAACCAGTGGACCTGCGTGGTGACACCGGAAGGAAAACGGGGCTATATCATGACCGAATACCTGGAATTCCAGTGAAAGTGACTTTGGGATCAATTCTTTTTGTCTGAAACGTCTGAAATATGACGACGATGTTTAATCAATTTATCCAATTTGCAGGGAAAGGAGAAATCCTTTCCCTTTTTTCGTGGAAAAAGTTGACAAAAACATCCCGGACGAAAAAACAAACTGCCGAACTTTGGGGAAACGGACAAGTTGCAACCGGAGGGGAAACTGCGTATAATGCGCCTCCGGTGGTTGGGGGACCACCTGACAAATCAGGGAGGTAATCAATGAAGAAATTTGGCTATGTATTGACGACTTCAAACACGAACCTTGGACGCAAGCTGGGAAAAATGTCCGGTGTTGCCTCCGGGTTCCAGAGCAAGGTCAGTCTGAGTGATGAGCACAACACGGTTCCTCTTTCCGATGTCCGCAGCCGGCAGGCTCTGAATCTCTCCTGCGGAGGGAAAATGACGGTCATGGTGGAAGGACTGGATGAGGAAGCGGCCGTTGCGGCTCTGCAGAACTACGTGGTCAGCAGCATGTAATAAAGAGGCGGACAATGTCCGCGGAGGGGAGACGGTGAGTCCGTCTCCTTTTTGTTATTTCTGCTGAATTCGGGCGTTGAAATTGTCCGAAATTGCCTTAAATAGGGCGGAATCATTTTTTTCAAAAAAGGTGGTTGATTTCTTTTGTTCTTTATGCTAAAGTAATCATGTCGAACTAGGGTTTTCCTTTAAGTGAACAATGTCGACGTGAAAACTACTTTCAGAAAGGGTACTGCAATGGCGAAGATTAATCTTGAAAAGTACGGAATCACCGGTACAACCGAGATTGTGTACAATCCATCCTATGAGTTCCTGTTTGAAGAGGAGACCAAGCCGGGTCTGGAAGGCTATGAAAAGGGCCAGGTCAGCGAGCTGGGTGCAGTCAACGTAATGACGGGCATTTACACCGGCCGTTCCCCGAAAGACAAATTCATCGTTATGGATGAGAATTCCAAGGACACCGTGTGGTGGACTTCGGATGAATATAAGAATGATAACCATCCGGCTTCCGAGGAAACCTGGAAGGCCGTGAAGGAACTGGCAATCAAGGAACTGTCCAATAAGCGCCTTTTCGTCGTTGATGCGTTCTGCGGCGCCAACAAGGACACCCGCATGGCCGTTCGCTTCATCGTGGAAGTGGCCTGGCAGGCTCACTTCATTGAGAACATGTTCATCAAGCCGACCGAGGAAGAGCTCAAGAACTTTGAGCCGGACTTCGTCGTCTACAATGCTTCCAAGGCCAAGGTTGAGAACTACAAGGAGCT
>DGWH01000016.1 GCA_002395225.1 Christensenella sp. UBA4263 | reverse complement strand
CCGCAGCGGATGAGACCAAGGCCGATACGGAGGAAGCGCCGGCGGAGACGGCGGCTGACACGGAGCCGGCAGAAAAGAGTGCCGATCGTGCGGCAAACGCACTCCGTCAGATTACCGAGAAGGCCATGACCTTTGATGAGGCGATGAAAGCCTTTAATGAGGACAGCTCCTCTGAGGAGGAAATGAACAGGGGTTATCCGGTCGCTGCCGGAAGCGAATACTACAGCGAAGAGTTTGTCAAGGCGGCCATGGCGCTTGAAAAGCCCGGCGATGTTTCCGGTGTTGTGGAGACCGATTATGGCTGCTTCATCTTCCTGTATGACCGCGATCTCGAGCCGGGTGAGGCCAAATTTGAGGATTTTGCCGAGACCGAAAAGGAAAACCTGCTGGCGACCCGTAAAGATGAGGCATACAACGCGCTCCTTGAACAGATTATCACGGATGGCAAGGTCGAAATGAAGGACCTGACGGTTCTCTACCATGTCTACACCGGCGCGGTTATGAGCGAGCTGAAAGCCTTTGCCCTGCTGTCCGGCGACGTAAATGTGCTGGACAAGCCGGAGGGTGAGACCGTTGCCAGCGTGGAAAAGGACGCGGCAGTGGAAATTCTCGGGCGGATTACCGTAAACGAGAAGGAATATGCGTTTGTCAACGTTCTGGGAACCGACTTTACGGGCTATGTGCCGGCAGATCAGCTGACCGAGACGGATGAGGAGACGGCCCGCGGAACGGACAACAGCACCAAAAAGGCAGAAGCACAGAAAGTGGAATCCGCACTGCCCATCTTTACCATTGTGATGAAGGATGGCTCCATTATCTACGGTGAACTGTACCCGGCCATTGCACCGGAGACGGTGGCAAACTTTGTGGATCTGGCCGGTCATAACTTCTATGACGGACTGACCTTCCATCGCGTTATCCCGGGCTTTATGATCCAGGGTGGCGATCCAAACGGAGATGGAACGGGCGGACCTGCCTATACCATTAAGGGCGAGTTTTCGCAGAACGGTGTGGAGAATACGCTTGAGCATACCCGCGGTGTGATTTCCATGGCAAGATCCACTGAATTTGATTCTGCCGGCAGCCAGTTCTTTATCATGCATGCGGATACGCCTGCGCTGAACGGTCAGTATGCGGCATTCGGCATGACGCTGGGCGGGTTTGATACCCTGGATGTCATCGCTTCCGTTCCCACGGATGCTAATGACAAGCCGAGAGATGATCAGGTGATCCGGACGGTCTTTGTGGAAACCCACGGGGAGACGTACGAGTTTACCAAGATCGAAGACTGATTAAAAGACAGGACAGGAGATCCGGATGGTCCGGATCTCCTGTTTTTTATCTTGGACTTTACGTGTGACCCGTTCTCAATTGTGTAATAATGCCGGAAGTGATAGAATGCAGGGCAGAAACAGCGAAAAAGCAGCCCTGCTACGCAGCAACAGATGGTTATATTCATGCCAAGACAAAAGCCAGTATGGACATCGCCCAAAGTGAATGGGCGGTTCTGTCACGCGGCGAGAGTCCGTTAAATCTGGGTTCCTGCCAGACTGCTGCAGTAAAACAACATTGAGCAAGGAGGAATCTGCGATATGGGAATGTATCTGAATCCGGGCAACAGCGGATTTGCGGAAATAATACAATCCAACTATGTGGATAAAACCGGTTTGATTCGCATCATTAATTCAACGATCAGTACAAAAAACAAATTAACCTGTATCAGCAGACCTCGACGTTTTGGCAAATCTTATACAGCTCAAACATTATGTGCATATTATGATATTAGCTGTGATTCACATGAGTTGTTTTCCGGCTGCCGTATTTCAAAGGATGCCAGCTATGAAAAACATTTGAATAAGTATGATGTTATCTACCTGGATATGACGAATCTGCTGGGAAATGTACAGCCAAAAGAGCTGATAAGCTTTATTATTGACAACGTGACACAGGAAATCATTGAAAGCTATCCGGAAGTTGTTAAAGGGAACACCTTTGATCAGACGTTAATCAACTGTGCAGCTTATACCGGAAACAAATTCATCATGCTCATTGATGACTGGGATCTGCCGATCAGGGAAACACCTGAAATAGAGGCAGACTATCTGAAATTCCTGAGGATGCTCTTTAAAGGCAGCGGTACAGCATCAAGGATTTTTGCTGCAGCTTACATGACCGGAATCCTGCCCATCAAGAAAGACCGCTTCCAATCAGCCGTGTCTGACTTCAAGGAATACTCCATGATAAAGCCCAGACTGTTTGGCGAATATGTGGGCTTTACAGAGCAGGAGGTAAAGGCCCTTTGCGATAAACACGGGATTTGCTTTGACAGGATGCGGCAATGGTACGGCGGCTATGCATTCAGGAATGTTGGGTCAATTTACAATCCCTGCTCCGTGATGCAGGTCATTTACAATGATGATTTTGATTCCTATTGGACAGAAAGTACAGCATCAGAGGAGCTGATGGATTATATCAGCAAGGATTATATGCGACTCCGGTTGCGCTGCCCGGTGCGGTCAGCCTGTCCATGGACGCGGAAGGTGAAGCCAGTCCGTTCTATGTGGATGGCATTGTGTACTTCTGGACCATTACGAATAACGGCTACTCCGGTGATCTGGAGATTGCCCTGATCACCGACTGGTTCCGGGAGAATGTCCTGAAGGAAACCAAGGATGCCAAGGGTGTGTTTATTGAGAAGAATGACAACTACGAGCCGGTCTATTTCGCCATGCTCTTTGAGTTTGACGGCGACCAGCATGCTATCCGTCATGTTCTCTATAACTGCACCGTCAGCACCCGCCCGACTCTGGAAAGTTCCACCAAGGAGGATACCATCGAGCCGGGAACGGAAATGCTGTCCATCTCTGCCGATCCCAGGGAGGATGGACTGGTGAAGGCGAAAACCGGTGATGATACGGATGACACCACGTACCAGAACTGGTACCAGGCGGTGTATCTGCCTACGGTAGCGAACGGCTGATTGAAGGGAGGACTGAAAGATGCTGAGTAAGACTGTGAAAATCGGTGACAGAGAAGTCACCTTTAAGAGCTCCGCGGCAATTCCCCGCATGTACCGCATCAAGTTTGGACGGGATATCTTCAGGGATCTGACCAAACTGGAAAAGTCCTATAAGGACAGGGGAGACGGGGAAAAGCAGAATCTGGAAATCGACGACCTGGAGATTTTTGAGAATGTGGCCTATATCATGGCTCTCCATGCGGATCCCACGATTCCCAAAACCATTGATGAGTGGCTGGATCAGTTCGAAATGTTCTCCATTTATGAGATTCTGCCGGAAATCCTGGAGCTGTGGGGCAGCAATCTCTTCACGGATGTCAAAGCAAGAAAAAACTGAGAGCGACCGAGCGTGAGCTGACCACACCGCTATTTCTGCTGTGGTGCATGGAGGTCGGGATTTCCATTTCGGATCTCGACCTGCTCACGATCGGTCTCGTGATGGACATCTGGACAGAGAAAGGCAATGACAGAACTGACTATGCCTACAAAGCGCAGCAGTCTGATTTCGACCGTTTTTAATGAGAAAACCCGCTCAGGCTTTTACCTTGGGCGGGAATCCTCTTTATGTGTCGTAGTAGTGACCGCGGCATTGTGCTATCAGAATTTTGTCATTTTCAATCCGATAGATGAGGCGATCTTTTTCATTGATTCTTCGGCTGAAGTAACCCTGCAGGTTTCCCTTAAGGGTCTCAGGGTCACCGATTCCGTTCATTGCACCATTCCTGTCGATATCCTTGATGAGGGCATTGATGCGCTTCAGGGTTTTCTTATCCTGCGTCTGCCAGTACAGGTAGTCCTCCCAGGCTTCATCAGACCAGATTTTATTCATCGTCGTCGATCAGCTCATGAGCGGTTCCTCTTCCTTCATCGAGCTGTTGAATGGATTTTAACAGATGTGCCTGGTTGGCCGCACAGAAGAACGGGTCGACCTGTTTCACTTCAAAGGGAAGTTTACGGTCACGAACCACAACCTTCACATACATGTTGATCGCGGCAGAACTGGTGAGACCTACGGAAGAACAAAAGTCGTCAAAAGCGACTTTGTCCATTTCATCAACTCGAGACGTGAGCGTTGCTAAAGCCATACTGAAGCCTCCTTTCGTCTTGATATGACAACAGTTTAACATAGAACGAACACGAAAGCAAGCAAATGTGTTCTTACAGTAACGGGCTGACAAAAACCATCGCGGAACTGATTGGCGGTGTGGACGTGAAAGTCAACACGAACGGGTTTGCCAACGACCTTGTCACCTTTAAGGGGAAGGATGATGTACTGACTTTGATGATTCATCTGGGATACCTGGCGTACAATTCAGAAACGAATACCGTTCATATTCCGAATGAAGAGGTCAGACGTGAGTTTCAGAAATCAATCCGGGAGGTCAGCCATCAGGAAACGCTGAAAAGGCTGGAAGAGAGTGATAAGCTGTTTCTGGATACGATCGAAGGGAACGAGGCGGCTGTTGCAGCACAGATTGAGAAGGTTCACAGAGAAGAAACGACACCTTGCCATTACAACAAGGAAGACAGTCTGCGAAGCGTCATAAACTGGCTTACTATACCTACCGTGATCATTACCTGCAGTGGGAGGAGCTTCCGTCCGTGAAGGGGTCGCAGACATTGTCTATCTGTCCAAACATGATTCTGGCTGGCCAGCCCTTGTGGTGGAGCTGAAATGGAAGGAAAGCGCGGAAGGGGCAATCGCACAGATCCAGAGAAAAAAATATCCGGAGTGTCTGAAAAATACCGGAAGCGAAGTTGTACTTGTCGGGATCAGTTACGACAAGGAAGCCCGCGGCGGAGATCGGAGGCATACCTGTAAGATTGTCAGGATCGAACATGCATCCATATTAAAAGCCGGGCAGGAACTTTGACCATATAAAAAGCGTTGCTCACGTGAGCACCAACCACTACGACATGCGGGACTTCACGATCAGCACGAAGCCGGAGAGGGCTTAAACAGGGAATGACGGTGAAGAAGACAAAGCGATACGAAAGACGCCTGACGGAGACCGGAGAGGATGCCATCGGGGGCATGATGATTACAGGCAGAGATTGATACGCAGAGGGGATGAATGCCAGCCACAATGGATTCATCAAAACATGCTGCCAGCAGGAGACTGAACGGCTGAGGGGTGTGAAGCTATCGAGGCGTGGAGAGGCGGAGGGGTAATTAGCATTTTGCTCACCAACGGTGCGATTGTGGTTCATCCTTGTGCTCGCTGGCGCGGTCATGAGCCTTTGGGACTGGTGGCAGGAGAGTAAAGAGAGTGCTGAGATATGGCTGCTGAGAGTATAGCCGAATGTACTTTTCTGTATTTTTCGTAAAGAAAATAGAATAAAAATCATTACAAAGTTATCTGCAAGTCTGTTGGATGATTGACGGTTCGTAAAGAAAAGCATATAATTTGCTTCACAGGATAGGAGGTGACACAGCAGTGAGTGAGAGACCAAAATATCAGTCACAGATTGAAGAACGTATCATGAGCTACCCTTATGGAACAGCATTTTCCGCATCCGATTTTCTCGATATTGCTGATGCCAACTCTGTCAGTCAGGCACTTTTTCGGATCGAAAAGGTTGGTGTGATTCGTCGTGTCATAAATGGAGTTTATGATAAGCCGGCTTATAGTGAGCTGATACATGAATTTGGTGTCCCGCGCATAGACAAGATCGCAGAAGCATTGGCGCGAAAATTTAACTGGAATATAGCACCGTCAGGTGACACTGCCCTGAACATTCTGCGTATTTCTGCGCAGGTTCCGAATGAATGGGAATACGTTAGTGACGGACCATATCGTGATTATGTGATTGGAAAAACACCGTTAAGATTCAAGCATATTATGCCGAGAGAAATCAATGGATATTCCCAAATTACGATAATGATCATTCAGAGTATTCGAGCTATCGGCAGAGGGAACATGACGCAGGAACAAATGAATCGTTTTTCTTCTGCGATTACACCGGTTGACAGAGAAACCATACTAAAGGAAGCCAGGACTGCATCAGGATGGATTTACAAGGAAATCAAAAACATATGTGGAGGAAAAACAGCATGATTTTGCCGAACAGCAAGTGCACAATAAAGGGCCGTCACTTTGAGAAGTGACGGCCCTTTATTGTGTACGTGCTTTTGTGGGTCATCCGGACCTTCGTACATGGGTGCATTGAACCGCAATGGTTTGGATTATTGGATGGTGACCGTTCCGTTCATGCCGGGATAAAGGGGCACTTCACTCGAGACGCTCAGACGAACGTCGTAATAGGAGGCGTTCTGACGGGGAGTGCCCAGAGGATAGATTCGCAGAACCGTTCCGGTGAATGTGCGGGAGGGATAGGCGTCCAGGGTGTAGGAGAGGGTATCGCCCACGCGGACGGAGGGAAGATCCATTTCATCCAGTTCAATGCTCAGTTCCAGCTTGCTGAGATCCTGGATTTCGCAAAGGAGCTGCCCGCGGGCAACCGTCTGTCCGCTGCTGACCGGCACGGAGGAGAGGACGCCGGATACGCCGGCCAGGATGGAGAGGGGCTGGCCGGGCAGGGCGAGACTGTCCAGTGTTTCAAACAGCAGATCGCCGGTCTGGACGGTGGTTCCTGCCGCAGCATGCACCGCCACGATGCGGCCCTGCCCCGGGACGGAAATGTCCGGGTAACGGTGGACCTTTCCGCGGCCGGTTTCCGAGTCGTTGCTGTGACCGCTGTCGCGATAGCAGCGGACGGAGTCGCCGGGATCAAAGGGGCCGGTCAGGATTTCCACGGTATAATTGTCCCCGCTGACAGAGGTGACGCGGCCGGTTCCCTTGTCGTTGCCGTTTTTCAGATAGAGAATTTCGCCGGCGTGCAGGTACTTGTTCTCATCGTCGTCGTAGGCCTGAGCGTTACTGGCGGCCAGGTAGAGCGGGTGAACCGGTTCAATGACGGCCAGAGCGCCATAGTGGCTCTGAATCCGGCTGGCATCATCGCCCGGGGCTGCATAGACGGCGACTACTTTTCCGGCATCCGGGGCATAGATGGGATTGGTCTGATAGCTGAAGAGGATATCTCCGCTGGACACGCTGTCGCCGCGCACCCAGTCAAAGGGAAGAAGGGTGCCGGAGCAGGGCGCGGTAAGCTTGAGCGTTTCCGGCGCCACAATGGTGGCATCTGAGGTAGAGGCCAGAGCGGCGGCAGAGAACAGGAAGAGCAGGCAGAGCAGGAGGGCAGAGGTTCGGATCATGTTCATACTCCTTTAAAGTTTCAGTGTTGGTCATATGCCGGAGCGGCTTTGTTATGGCCCGAATTTGGCAAACTGTCGCTGCGCGACAGGGGTGCTCCTTTTGTTTATTCAACGGATTTGAGCGCTTCAACCATGTCAATCTTCTGTACCTTGCGCGTCAGCAGAAGCTGGAGGAAGATGGAAAAGGCGAAGGTGATGACGGAGGCCAGGACGATGGAGGAAGGCTCCGGCATGCCGCTGTAGAAAGCGGTTTCAGGCTCACAGGAATGCATGATAATGTCGGTCAGGAGGATTCCGGGGACGATGCCAAAGAGGATCCCGAACAGGGTCAGGATGATGTTTTCCCGGAGAATCAGGCTGCGGATTTCCCGTTTATGATACCCCAGCACCTTGAGGGTGGCATATTCCCGGATGCGCTCCACAAAGTTCATGAGGCCCATGTTATAGCAGATGACAAAGGCCAGGGCCAGGGCGATGCCGGTCAGCAGGTTGAACACGGAGGACAGGGTGTCAAGCATCGCCAGAGTTTCCTTGATCTGTTCGGCAGGGAAATCCACCTGGGTGACTTCCTCCAGATCATTCAGCTGCTGAATGCCGCGCTCGGTGGGGTGCTGCGCCTGGATGGTCGTGGGAATGAAGGGACCTTTTCGCTGCTGCTCCCATACAGAACGGGTCATATAGATTCCCTGGGAGAAGTTGTTTTCAACGACCGCAAGAACAGGCATGATGAGGGCACTTTGTTCGCCCGGGAGCCACAGTTCCACGGAATCCCCGGGCTTTACCTGCAGGGTGCGGCTGAGCTTGCGCGTAATGGCTGCGCCGTTTTCCGGAAGGGCGGTGTACGTGCAGTCCGGGCCCAGGTTCTGCAGCTGCTGCCGGTCCTCAAGGACATTGAGCAGCACGGTTCGGGAACCGTGGGGCGTGCGAAGGGTAATGGACCGGGTCATGACGCATTCGACCCTGTCCGCCTCAATGCGCCGTTCATAGCTTTCAGCCTTGTCCGGCTGGCTGTTGAGGCGGGCCGTCACATTGTATCGCATGGCCCGCAGGTAATAGTCGCTGGTCAGACGCTTGACCGAATCCTGCAGGCCGAACGAGGTGATGATGAGCATGGTGCAGAACAGGATGCCCAGCATGAACATGAAGGAACGCATCTTGTTGCGCATCAGGTTGCGCACGATCATCTTGCTGTTGAAGGAAAGGTGATTCCAGAGGAGCGGGATGCGCTCCATCAGGATGCGCCGGCCGGATTTGGGCGGCTTGGGCCGGAGCAGTTCCGCCGGGGTTTCCCGGGCCGTGCGCCGGTAGGCCCGCAGGCAGATGCCCATGCTCATTACCACGGTCAGCAGCACCATTCCCCAGGCCGGGAGGGAAATGGGCGGGTGCAGCCGGTAGGGCATTTCGCTCTGTCCCAGCAGGGCGTTCCAGAGAATGACCGGCAGGGTGTAGTGGCCCACCAGCACCCCGATCACGGCCCCGATCAGGGAGGGGACGATGGAATAGGAGAGATAGTGATTGCGGATGGCACGGCGGGAAAAGCCCAGGGACACCAGTGTGCCCAGCTGCAGCCGCTGGTTGTCAATCATCCGTTCCAGGGTGGTCATGACGATCAGGGCGGCGATGAAATACGCCAGCAACGGGAAAATCAGGGTCATGTTTTCAAACATCTGCGCATCGTTGTTGATGCGGGAGGTGCTTTTATGGGCCCCGTGGTCGACGATCAGGGCCTCTGGAAAGCGGGCGCTGATTCGCCCGGCAAGGTCGGTGACATCGGTTCCGGGATCCGCTTTCAGGATGATCTGGGTCAGCGGGACCTCCGGAAAGGCGGCGCTGTTGGCCAGAATATAGCCGTAGGTCTCCGGATCGGCCGCCACATCACTGGAAACGACGATAAATTCCGGTGAGGTGACCAAGCCCCGGATGATGAAATCGGTCCGCTGGCCGTCCTGGCGGAGCGTGACCCTGTCACCGGGATGCAGGTCATGTACATGGGCAAAGCGCTCTTCCATCAGGCAGCCGCGCAGGTCGGAGGTGTCCAGCACCGTGCCCTCCCGGAGCAGGGGGATGTTGATGTCCATGGCCCCGTCATACAGGACCACGTTGAGCCGGGTATCCTCGCCGAGGCCGTCGGCATCCATGTCAAAGACCGCCCGGGCCTGGAGTTGTCGGATTCCTTGGATGTCCCTGAATCCGGCCAGTGCCGTGCGGTCTGCCCGGGGCAGCGTGATGAACAGGTCGGCCAGATTGTTTTCCTCAAAGTAGTGATTCACGGTGACGCGGACCATACGGGCCGTTCCGTCCAGTGCGGAAAAGGCAAAGGTTCCCAGCGCACACAGGGCAATGATGGAAAGAAACTGCATGGCGGCCCGCAGCATGTCCCGTCTCAGCTTGATGCCCAGCACGTTTCGGTTTGCTTTTACCATGAAATCTCCTCTACGCTTTCCGGATGTTCCTGAGTCTCAACGGAGGCGACGGTTCCGTTTTTGACGTGGATGATGCGGTTGCCAAGACGGGCAATGGTGGCGTTGTGGGTAATAATCACGACGGTGGCGCCGTGGTTGTGGCTGATGTCCGTGAGCAGCGAGAGGACCTGTACGCCGGTTTTGGAATCAAGGGCGCCGGTGGGCTCATCGCACAGGAGAAGGGCCGGATTTTTGCAGAGGGCCCGGGCGATGGAGACGCGCTGCTGCTCGCCGCCGGAGAGCTGGGCGGGGAAATTGGAAAGCCGGTCCGAGAGGCCGACCTGCTCCATGACTACCCGCGGGTCCAGGGCATTTTTACAGACCTGGCGGGCCAGCTCGACGTTTTCAAGGGCAGTCAGGTTGGGCATGAGGTTGTAAAACTGGAAGACAAATCCCACATCGGTGCGGCGGTAGTCCGTCAGCTGACGCCCATTGAGTGAGGTGACTTTTTTGCCGCCCACGACAATCGTGCCGCCGGTGGCCTTGTCCATTCCGCCCAGCAGGTTGAGCAGGGTGGTTTTCCCGGCGCCGGAGGGGCCGAGGACGACGCAGAATTCGCCCTTTTCAATGTCGAAACTGACATCATCCAGGGCGCGGACAACCGTTCCGCCGGTATTATAATGCTTTGAAACGTGATCGAAGGTGATGTATCCCACGGAGATGCTCCTTTGCAGGCTTCAATGTTGGTCGTTTGCCGGATTTGCTTTTGTCTGAGATCTGGATTTGACAAACTGTCGCTGTGCGACAGGGCAACTTTTTTTGTCATATCTAATGAATAGGTAAGCTTTCTTTTTCTGTTCAACTTTATCACACTTGTACGGGAAATTCAAGAAAGGATTTCCGTACGGTTTTGTGAACACAAAGCGGTCAGGCGGGACAGGGGGCGGTGTGATTCCTTCCGGAGGCTGGCAGGACAGTTGTTCAGGCCCTGTCAGATCCTCCGAATCATCGAATCATGAGACGGGAAATCCCGCGGATGGGCTATTGCAAAAGGATGGAGAACTTGCTATAATGCGCGCATGCCTTTGGCAGGTATGAATGACATTTGGGTTTTATCAGTCGGGATGACCTCCGTACTGAACCGATATAAATGACTTTTTAATATCACGAAGCGCAGATGGATGCGCTTCTTTTGTATGTTTCAGAAGAAAGGAATTGTATGGTTAGAACAAATACGAACAATACACAGACCAGAAATACGCAGGGCAAACCACAGAACAGAAATACACCGGCCAGGAATTCAGCCGTCAGAAGTATGAATCCGGTGAAAAAGGCGGCCCAGCCGGCGCCTGAAAAGAAAGCCCCGGTGAGCCGGAACGGGAAAGGGCCGGGCGCGCCGGAGAAGACACCGGAAAAGGCTGCAGGCCGCAAAAAAGTGCCGCTTCTGCGCCAGACAGGGGCAAGAGTTCCCGGAAATACCCAGAAACCGGAGGGAAAAGTGCCGGGCGGACGTCCCCGGATGCCGGGCACGGTGCCCGGGCGGCGGAAGATTGCGGTGCCTGTGCCCCTTCGGGACAAGCCGATGATCTCCCAGAACCTGACCTTCGTCGGGAAAAAGCCCCCGACGATGCGGTCCACTGCCAGCGCGCATGTGCCCAAGGGAACCCTGCGGATGATCCCGCTGGGCGGTATGTGTGAAATCGGCAAGAACATGACGGCATATGAGTACGGAAATGACATCATCATTGTAGACTGCGGGCAGCTGTTCCCGGATGAGACGATGCCGGGCGTGGATGCGGTCATTCCGGATTTCAAGTATGTGGTGGACAACAAGGACCGTGTGCGCGGCATCTTTATTACCCATGGCCATGAGGACCACATCGGCGGCCTTCCGTATCTGCTGGAGCGGCTGAATGCCCCCATCTACGGCGGCCGGATGACCATTGAGCTCATCCGGTACAAGCTGAATGACCGGGTTTCCGGCCTGGCCAAGTCCGCCAAGCTGGTGGTGGTTGAGGATGGCGAGACCATTCAGAGCGGCTGTTTCTCCGTGGAATTCATCCATGTGAACCACTCCATTGAGGATGCGTTCATGTTCGCCATCCGTACGCCGGCGGGCATTGTCATGCATTCAGGCGACTTCAAAATCGACTATACGCCCATTAATGGCGGAATCATGGATCTGCAGCGGATTGCGCAGATTGGCCGGGAGGGTGTGCTGCTGTTTGTCTGTGAATCCACCAATATTGAGGTTCCCGGCTTTACCAAATCGGAGCGGCATGTGGGCGAGACCATGGCCGAGATGTTCAATGGAGCCACCGGACGCATTTTTGTGGCCACCTTCTCTTCCAATACCTCACGCCTGCAGCAGATCTTTACAGCGGCAGAGCGCTGCGGAAGAAAAGTGGCTCTGGTAGGACGCTCCATGCTCAACGTGTTCAATGCGGCAAACAACCTGGGCTATATTCACAAGAAACCGGATACCCTGATTGAGCTGGCGGATATTGACAAGTATGCACCGAATCAGGTGGTGATTCTCTCCACCGGTTCCCAGGGCGAGCCCATGAGCGCGCTGACCAAGATCGCGTTCTCCAATCATAAGGAAGTGGAAATTGCCCCGGGCGATACGGTGATTCTCTCCTCGACGCCGATTCCCGGCAATGAGAAGCCGATTTACAAGGTCATTAACGAGCTTTACCGCCGCGGGGCTACGGTGTACTATTCCGCGCTGGCGGATGTCCATGTCTCCGGTCATGCCTCTCAGGAGGAAATCAAACTGGTGCATGAGCTGGTCAAACCCAAGTATTTCATCCCGGCCCACGGGGAGACGCGGATGTTGTACCAGCATGCGGACATGGCCCATCGTCTGGGAATGCCCAATGAGAACATCTTCATTCTGGCCAACGGCGATATTTTTGAAATCAGTGAAAAATCGGCCAAAGTGGCCGGATTTACCAATGGCGACGCTGTCCTCATTGACGGATCCATCGCCGGGGAGGCGGACAGCACGGTGCTCCGTGAGCGGATGATGCTCTCGGATGACGGGGTTGTGGCCGTTGCACTGGCCGTTTCAGCCGGCAGCGGATACATCATTGGCATGCCGGGGGTCAGCGCCATGGGCTTCCTGTATGATACGGAGCATGAGAAGATTGAGGCAGCCTGCCGCAGACACATTACGGAATATGCGGAGAAGATGAACCGGATGGGGCATCGCCTGGTGCATGAGATTGACAGCGGGCGGATGCAGAGCGAACTTCGCTCCTTCCTGTACAGCAGGACCAAGCGCCGCCCGGTGATCATGATCAATGTGGTAGAGGTGTAAGATGGCAACAGTACATGTGCTCAATGGAAGACAGAAAAAGCTGATTCACGGGCATCCCTGGGTATACGGAAATGAAATCGAACGGATCGAGGGAACGCCGG
>DGWH01000014.1 GCA_002395225.1 Christensenella sp. UBA4263 | reverse complement strand
CCGACGCCGACACCTACGGCAGCTCCGACCATGACGCCGACGCCGACACCTACGGCGGCTCCGACCGCGACGCCGACGCGGATCCCCACGGTTGCACCGACAATCAGGCCGACCGCGATACCAACGACTGTTCCAATGCCGATTCCAACGGCAATTCCGGCGGCTTCTCCGGAAAGAAATATCGTACCGGAAAGCAGCGGACCGGATGTCAGCAGAGATTCCGAAGGAACTGCGATGATGCCGGGAACGGAGCAGCGAATGGAACCGGAAAGAGGCAGAACAGACAAAGAGAACGGGACCAATGAAGGGGAAACCGCTCCGGATAAATGGAATGGACAGGAAGCACCCCCGCGTGGAAATCCCGGACAGAATACGGATGGAAATGCCGGAGGGATGAATCGGAACAACAGAGAGGACAATTCATCGAGGCCCGGCGCACCGGGTGACATGCGAAACGACGGAGGAATGCCTCCTGGGGGAAGACCGTGAATCAGGTATCCGGGATAAAAAGACAGACGAGGAATACATCCTGAGTTCTGTTTTGTGTGACCGGCCTTTGGTCATTCGGAGCTGTTTGATCCTGCCTCGGATTTGAAAGTTCCTGAGCACTCATGCATGACATGAGTGCTTTTTTAAACTTCTCAGGTTTATCGTCTCACACTGATTCTAACCATTCTCTTGAGCAATGCATAAAAATCATGGAAAGCATCTTTGGCGTTTGGTTACATGACAAACGCCAAAGATATGAGGTGAATAAAATCGGAAGTCAGGAATTCAGATTCTTTGGAGAAAAGAACTTGCACAGAAACATTCAGTGTGATAGTATTACTTCCACATTGAGCATGTGGATGACAATGATTGGAAGGAAGAGATCCGGAAATGAAACCGGTAATGATGGACAACCTGCTGAAAGAATATGCAAAGCAGTCTGATTGATTCTGTGATTCCCCGCTCCATGATGCCGGATAAAAACAAAAAGAGGAAAAGTCCATGAGCAAGTTCCTTGCAGCGCTGATTCCCATGGCTTGGGCGATACTTGCAGGAGGCATTGCACAGGCTGAAAACAAACCATCGACGAATTTACCATCGGAAGTCAGGTGAGTAAACTGAAAAAAGACAGGAATGCTATTATTTATTCAATAAAGACTGCATGGAAGTGCCTTGACAGGAGCATATATGTCGGTGAACGTCTGGAAGCCAATATGCTGGCGCTCACCTTTGCAAGTGTTCTTACCGTGGTGCTGGGATTTTACCTGCTTATCATGAACATCTTAACCAGACAGACAGATATGATATTTGCTTCTGTGGCAACCTTTTTCGCAGGTGCAGGATGTGCATATTGCGTTCTGGTGCTTAAGGACAGGAATAAGGCAATCATTATTCCGACTGTCTTCTGTGCCGTGGTGTTCACGGTTTATACGCTGACGGGTGCCGGACAGGGTTCGGCTGTATTATGGACACTGCTTCTTCCCATAGGAATGTGTTATTTTGTCAACGTGAAATACGGCATCCTGCTGTCGGCTTATTATGTCGTACTTTTTATTATTGCATTCTATTCACCGCTCAGGACAACGCTCGGCACTTATTATAATGAGGGATTCATGGAGCGGTTTCCTGTCCTGTTTGCCAGTCTTTCGCTGTTCACCGGAATGGCGATGGTACAGTACCACCGTTTCGCTTTGTTTGAAATAGATCATTCTGAGAAACTGACAGAGGAGGTTGCGAAGCAGACGGCGATTGCGGAGGAACGAGCCCGGAGAATCGAACAGATGTCTTTCCAGACGATCCAGACCCTGGCCAATGCGATCGATGCCAAGGATCCGTACACAATAGGTCATTCCACACGGGTCAGTCAGTATTCGGTGCTGATAGCGCAGGAGCTCGGCTGGGATGAGGACAGGATCGATGATCTGAAATTTGCAGCTCTGCTCCATGACATAGGCAAGATAGGCGTTCCCGATTCCATACTCAACTGTCCGCGGAAACTGACGGAGGTTGAGTACGGAATCATAAAATCACACACAACCATGGGAGCCAACATCCTTAAGAACAGGACTACCGTCAGAATGGCAGAGGACGTGGCAAGAAGCCATCATGAAAGATATGACGGCAAAGGATATCCACTGGGGCTTCAGGGAAATGACATATCCGAGGAAGCAAGGATAGCAGCAATAGCGGATGCGTTTGATGCAATGAGTTCAAACCGTGTATACAGGCGTGCATGTGACTATGAGTATATCCGCAGGGAGCTGTCAGAGGGGAGAGGCAGGCAGTTCGATCCGCATTTTGTTGATATTTTCCTAAGCATATGGGACAGAGGGCTTCTTGACGGCATCCTGAAAAATGACGAGAAGGAAGCGAATAAGGGTTTTGAGGAATCCTCAGCACTGCTTCAGAAAATCATGGAAACTTTTGTATCACAAAATGCTTCGGATGACCTGGATATAACAACGGGGATAATGGGCAGAACGGTTGGAGAAACTGCGATTGCCCAGGCGATGAAGGAGAATGCGGGCTGTCTTGTATTCTTTGATGTTGATAACCTGAAGAGAATTAATGACACCAATGGTCATGATGCCGGAGATAAGGCGCTAAAGCTGATGGGGGATATTCTGTCAGAATACGGTAAGGACAATGCGCTGTGCTGCAGGCTCGGAGGGGATGAGTTTCTCCTGTTCATGAAGGAAGTTTCACGGGATGATGCGCAGGACAGAGTAAGGAGGATCATCAGTGCGTATGCGTCTGAGAAGGAGAAAGATGCAAGGATAAGCGCTGCGTCATTGTCTGCCGGAATGGTCATGTGCAGGCCGAATGATCCGTATGCAGACGTATTCAATAAGGCGGATAAGGCACTGTACCATATCAAACAGAATGGAAAGAATAACTGCGGCTTCTATGAAGAATCGGATGTGACGGTCAACGAACGGGTGGATATGGATCGCCTTGTCGCCGGTATCAGAAACAGCGGTTATTACACGGGTGCGATGGGCGTTGAATACAGGGAATTCACGAAGCTGTATGATTATGTCGACAATCTGAAAAAGCGGTTCTCCTATTCCTTTAATCTGATAGTCATTTCACTTCATGAAATTCCCGGAAACAATACGGGCGTTGAAGAACTTGAAAAGGCGATGGCCTGTATGGAACAATCTATACGCCAGACGTTACGCGGAGTCGATATCATGACGCGGTACAGCGGCAGGCATATCCTTGTCATGCTGTTGGGCACGGATGAAGAAGGGGTAAAAACAGCCGTCGACAGAATATTCAGGGGTTATTACAAGATGAACGGCAGCGGCTCATATTCGCCGTCGTATATGATTGCAGAACGGTGAAAGGGAATCTATCCCCCTGCCGCCTGCAGATGTACAGAGATCCCGGTGATTGTGATCCGTCACAATCACCGGGATATTTATGAATCTATCAGGTCTGCTTGGGTGTCAAGAACAGTCGTTACTGTTCACGAGAATTTTGAGCGACATAGATCCGTTTCGACTCTGTCTCTGTGTACGGCTTCATTGCCGCTGTATCCTTGGATGAGTGATAATCCGCGAACAGTAACGAACAGTCGGATGAGATAATGTTGTTTTTTTGAATAAAGTATATGAAAATCTGCTTCAAAATGGTATAATACTGTCAACGAAGGCGGATGTCTGCCTTCCAGATTATTTTAGAAAAGGAGACCTGAAAGATGAAAAAGGTACTATCTCTCATTCTGGCTATGGTCATGTGTATGGCCATGGTTACTTTTGCCTGTGCGGAGACTGTTGAAGAGGTCATTGAACAGGCGCAGAATATGTCTCTTGAAGAACTGTTCAAGAAGGCAATTGAGGAATCCAACGGAAAGCGTTTTGACGCCGTTGGAAATTCCAGCCGCGGCAAGAGCGTCCTTCCTATCTTTGTTGAAGCGCTCCAGGCGATTGACCCCAGTTATACCCTTGACTTTGACGGCGGCTGGCAGCAGCCTAAGGAAAACAAGATCTTCGATCAGCTGACCGAGGATGTCAATGGCGCCAACCACGTCATGTCCATGACCCTGATTCAGGACGGCAACCAGATCAAGAGCAAGATGCTGGATACCGGTCTGCTCCTGAACTTTGTGCCGAAGGACTGGAAAGAGGCAGAGAATGTTGCCAAAGAAGGCAATGAGAATCCGCTGGCTCTCCAGACCCTCAACAAGGTATTCATGTTCAACAATCTGGGAACAAAGACCTATAAGAACATGTGGGATTTTGTCCGCGAGGGCGAGGCTCCGCTGTTCATGGGCGTCAATTCCGAGCTTGTCGGAAAGAACTTCCTGTACATGATGACCAATGAGAAATATGCCACCATTGCCAAGGAAGCGTATGAGGCATGGGACGGCAAGAATTCCGAGGATGATGACCTGATCGAGAGCATGAAGGCAGACGCTGAGGATCTCGGCCTGACGGGTGCCAATGTTGAGTATGGCCTTGCATGGGTCTATCTCTGGTGCGAGAAGTACAATGAGCAGACCGATGATGGTCCTATCTGCAACACGCTGGTGTCCACCTCCGCAAAGGATCAGACGGGCCTGCTGGTTTACTCCAAGCTGCGCAGTGTCGAGGAAACGGCGGATTCTTCCGTCAACAACATCACGGTTGCTGCCTATCAGGATGATTATGTCGGTATCGGCGGATATGCATACAAGCACTATCTGATGCTGACCAAGACCAGCCCCCTGCCGTGGACGTCCTGCGCGCTGATCGCGTACATGACCACCACGAAGGAAGGCTTTGCTGCCTGGGGCAAGGACATGGGCGGTTATGCACCGGTAGCTGCCTGCATGCAGGATCACAGCAATGACGGCGGCGACCAGTTCCCGGCCAAGAATGACCGCGGCTATGACTGGTGGATCAATACCGGCAAACTGGTTGTCGAGGATCCGGCTTACTGCGCATCTGTTTCCGGCACGATGAGCGACTGGATTGACGGCATTGTGGCCGGCAAATAAAAATCGGTTGAACCTGGTCTGAAACAAACACAGATGCGGGCGGCGCGTTGGTTGATTCCGGCTCGCCGCCCCTTTCCTTACCATCCCATACTGAACGAAAGGGAGGAAAGAAATGGTCACAGGCGCAAACAATCGGGTCAGCGGATTCCAGAGAACCTGGAACAGGTTCAGAACGTACATTACGAAGCCGCAGAATGCGATTCTGCTGATGCTGGGAATCCTTCTGACAATTACGACAATCTACCCGATGTTCACGATTCTGCGGGATACCATCCGGCTGCATCCGGGCAGCATTGATACACAGGAAAAAGCGCTGGAGGCACAGTTTGATGCGCTTGGCACGAAACTGACAACCTATAACTGGCAGAATCTTTTCCGGGATACCATTACCACGCGGGTGGGACGGGAACGCGTTACGCGAAGCGTCGCATCCATTTATCTCTGGACACCGCTCCTCAATTCCATCCTGATCAGCATCTTTGCCTGTTTCGGCGCGATCCTGTACGGCGGTGTCTTTGCCTATCTGGTCACAAGGACCAACCTGAAATTCAAGAAATACCTGAGTTCAATCTTTATTTTTCCCTATATCATGCCCCAGTGGACACTGGCGGTCATGTGGCAGAATCTGTTTAACTCCAATGCCATTACGGGCGGAAATGACGGACTGTTTGTCACGCTGTTCGGAACGTACATGCCGAAATGGTGGTGTGAGGGGATTTTCCCGGTTTCGGTTGTTCTGTCCATTCATTATGCACCGTTTGCGTACATCCTGATTGGCGGCATCTTCCGGAACATGGATGCCAACCTGGAAGAAGCGGCAACGATTCTCAATACGCCGCGGTGGAAAACGTTCCTGCGGGTCACCCTTCCGCTGGTTAAACCGGCCATTCTGAGCACCATTCTGCTGGTGTTCTCTAGCGCGATGGGCTCTTATCCGATTCCGCATTACCTGAAACTGTCGACCCTGTCCACGCAGTATGTGGGCATGAGCTCCAACCGGGCGGGGCAGGCCAGTATTCTTGCGACCATCATGATGCTGTTCGGTTTCCTGATCCTGATCGTCAATCAGAAAACGACCTCCGGCCGGAAGAACTTTACCACGGTGACCGGCAAGTCCGGACAGAGCAGTCTGGTCGATCTCGGTGCAGCCAAATATGTTCTTTCCGTTCTGTTCCTGCTGCTGACACTCTTTACCGGCATCCTGCCCATTGTCCTGTTCGCGATAGAGACGTTCCTGCCCAATCCGGGCGACTATTCCTTTATCAAACACGGATTTGCCGGACATACCACCACCAAATGGTGGCTCACCTCTGAAAACGTGACAGAGAACGGCATGTACGGACAGAAGGGCATTCTCTACAATGCGGATATCTGGAATGCCTTCGCCGGAACATTCTTTGTCGCCATCTGCTGTGCCTTGGCCGCAGGAACGATTGGTACGCTGATCGGCTACTGTGTAAGCAAAAACCGGCGCAGCAAATGGGCCTCCTATGTCAACAACATGGCCTTTTTGCCGTACCTGATGCCCTCACTGGCGGTCGGCGTCGCCTTCTTCATTTTCGGCTCCGGTGCAGGAATCTACAACACCTTCCTGCTGCTGATTCTGGCCGGAACGGTGAAGTACATTCCGTTTGCCAGCCGAAGTGCATTGAATTCCATGATGCAGCTTTCCGGTGAAATCGAGGAGGCGGCCATCATCCAGGATATTCCCTGGTGGAAACGGATGACGCGGATTATCATCCCGATTCAGAAGACGTCCATCATCAGCGGATTTCTGCTGCCGTTTATGACGTGTCTGCGTGAACTGACACTGTTCATGCTGCTTTGCGGACAGGGCAAGATCATCACGACCATGCTGGGCTATTTTGATGAAATGGGCCTGTACGCATTCTCCAGCGGTATTAACCTGATACTGATCGTCCTGATCCTTGTGTTCAACACACTGGTGAACAAACTGACCGGTGCGAGCATTGACTCCGGCATTGGCGGCGACTAAGAGAAATGAGGATGAAACCATGGCAAGAATAGAACTATCTCATGTAACCAAACGCTGGGGCGGTTTCTACGCGGTGGATGACCTCGACCTGATTATTGAGGATAATGCTTTTGTCACGCTGCTGGGCCCTTCAGGCTGCGGCAAGACGACAACGCTGCGTATGATTGCCGGCCTTGAGACACCGACTTCCGGACGGATCACCATCGACGGGGTGACGGTGTTTGACAGTGATCAGGGAATCAATATCCCTGCCAATAAGCGGCGCGTCGGATTTCTGTTCCAGAACTATGCCCTTTGGCCGAATATGACGGTGTACCAGAATATTTCCTTTGGACTAAGCAATATCAAGGAGGCGGGACTCTCTGTCAATGAGAACGGGGAGATCCAGCGCAATCCGGAGGCAGGCGGCGCAGTACGGAAACTGACCAAGGAAGAAATTGACAAAATCGTTGCCAGAGTCAGTGCAATTGTCAAGATTCAGCCGTTTATGGACCGTTATCCGGGCGAGCTTTCCGGCGGTCAGCAGCAGCGCGTCGCCATTGCAAGAACACTGGCACCGGGACCGCGGGTTCTCTTCATGGATGAACCGCTGTCCAACCTGGATGCCAAGCTGCGTCTTGAGATGCGGTCTGAATTGCAGCGCCTGCACCTGTCCACCGGCAGCACGTTTGTCTACGTGACCCATGACCAGATGGAAGCAATGACGCTGGCAACCCGGATCTGCCTTATTTCAAATGGTGTCCTGCAGCAGTACGATGAGCCGCTGACGGTCTATAACCGTCCGAATAATACCTTCGTGGCCGACTTTGTCGGCAACCCGGCCATTAACTTCATGAATGCCCGGGGCAAACAGCAGCAGGACGGCACGTTCCGGCTGCAGATCCTCGACCGGTATGAAACGGTCTTCACGCCGGGGGAGAAAGTGGAGATCGGGCAGTGGTTTGCCGATGCGGATAAGGAGATCAGCGCCTTTGAGGCAAAGGTGCGTCCTGCCGAGAAGACCAACAAGGATTTGCCATTCCGGTATCCGGTTGCGACGGTTTCGGATGTTCCGGAAAAGACCGGTCTGGACAGGGAGGATTTTGTCCTGGGTGTCCGTCCGGAATTTGTCCATATCTGTGAGGATGGTCCGATTGAAGGGGAAATCTTCTCTGCGATGCCCACCGGTATGGAGACAACCGTTCGTATCCGTGTCGGGAATTACCTGCTGACCGGCGTTGTCTTTGGCGGTGTCCTGTACAAGATCGGACAGAAAGTGCATCTTCGCTTTGACGGGCCGGGAACCGTGCTCTTCTCAAGAATGAATGGCCGGCTCATTGCCTGCGGAAAACTGGATATACTGGGAAAGTAAGATGATCAGGCTCTGATCCCTATACAGCGTTATTACAGGCCCGGAGCAGCGCAAGCAGGCTGTTCCGGACCTGTGACACGGCGGCTAAAACCGGCATGATTGAATGACAGAGATTCCCTTTTACAGGGGATGTCAGTGCATGCCGTCGCTTTAAAGGGCTTCTTATGTCTGCACAATAAAATAACGGCCGCTTTGTCGGCCGTTATTCATCTGTTTATGAAGATTATTTCATCTCGATATACTGTGTCTTGATGTATCCTTCACCTTTGGAGCATTTGACCTTGGACCATTCGCCTTCGGTTTCCAGAATTTCAAGCTGTTCGCCTTTGTTGATCTGGCCTACCGAACGGGCATTGCTCTTAGGCTCTGTGCGGAGATTGACCTGATTTGCTGTGCAGACACCGGATGCAGAGTTTGTCTCAGCGGCAGCTGAATCTTCGGTCTCTTCGGCAGGGGCTTCATTATCCGGATTGTCGTTCGTTTGTGCCCCTCCTAACATAGAGATCGGGCAGATGTTGCTGAAGAACTTCCCGCTGCGCTCTTCATCAGTGGTTTCCTCCCAGAATTCGACGATCCGTTTATCCTCATTTTCGATGAACACCACATTTATATGCGTTACAGTACCGTCTTCATAGGTAAATTGATAATGGTATGCGATGGAATCCATGCCATTGAGGGTAAGATCGTACTTGGTTAACTGATCACTGATGTTTTCATTGAACCAGGCTTCCGCCTCAGAAAGATCTTTCAGATTGCTTCCGTAAAACTTAAGATACAGCTGATCATCCGGTGAGGAAAAACCGTAAAATTTTTCACCTGCGTCGGTAATGGTGCCACTTGATTCGAACTCTGTCATCTCATTTGAAATCGGAAAGAGAATTCCCAGGTCCTGAAGGACGACGATTCTAAAATCTGAAGGAAGAGGTTCTGCCGATACAGAACAGGCGATCATAAGAAGAAAGATGGCGATCAGGCTGGCAAGAATTCGTTTCATTTGTGTTCCTCCTAACTGAAAATGATGAAGGTATGTGGTGGCTTGTCTTCTATATATTATAGGCAATTTGGACAAAAATCAAGAGAATAGTACATTTTCAGTAAAAAAAGCAGGCTCCGGATTTCCTGAAATCAGAAATTCGAGGCCTGCTTATGGAATCAGGAGACAATCACTGCATCTTGATATACTGTGTCTTGATGTATCCCTCGCCTTTGGAACATCTGACCTTGGTCCATTCGCCTTCGGTCTCCAGAATGACGAGCTTTTCGCCCCTGTTGATCTGTCCGATCGAACGGGCATTGGCTTTTGCTTCCTCGCGGAGATTGACTTTATCTGCTGTGCAGATGCCGGAATAGGATTCCGTTGCCGTATCGGATGCGGGTTCCTCTTCAGTCTGTTCCTCAGGGGCTTCTTCGTCCTGATTGTCCGCAATATAATCATCAAAGAGAGAAATCGGGTAGATCTCGCTGGAAAGCTTTCCGGTTCTTTCTTCATCAAAGGTTTTTTCCCAGAATTCGATGATCTTATCGTTCTCATTTTCGATGAAAAGTACATCTGCAAAGGCGGTATTTCCCTCTTTATCGGTTACGACATAATGATACTCAATGGCGTTCATCCCGTTGACTTTAACATCGTACTTGGTGATCTGATCGCCGATGTTTTCGGTAGCCCATGCTTCTGCTTCGGAAAGATCGCTCAGGTTGCTGCCATAAAACCTGACAGTCAGCTGCCCGTCCTGGGAGATAAAGCCGAAGAATGCCTCGCCGTCCTGGGTAAAGGTGGCGTTGTTTTCCATGGGTTCCATATCGGAAGGGAGACCAAAGACAATGCCAAGATCGGTCAGCCTGACGGCCGTCAGCTTTGCGGCATCTTCCTCTGCCAGAGCAAAACAGGCGGTCATCATAAGAACCGCAAGCAGGATGCTCAGAAGTTTTTTCATAAATAACCCTCCATAAAATGTTTCTGATGAAGCGTTGAAGCTCTTGAGGCATATGATAATGATTTTCTGTGATAAATTCAATAGAGTTTTACGGGATATTCTGCAACTGTTTGCTGTAAATCCGGGTGCGAAAAAGGCAGATGTCCGTTTGCTGCGGATTGACATTTTCCGGCAACATGATACAATTCCACATATTCATCAGAGAAGGAAAACCCGGTCGGATAGGATACAGGCCTGAGCCTGTGACTTATCCGGCTTGTTTTTGGAGGTTCATTTGCAGCAGAACAATACATTTACAAGCGGCAGAATTCTTTCGCCGCTGATTCGTTTTATGCTTCCTGTCTTTTTTGCCATGTTTCTGCAGTCGATGTATGGTGCAGTTGATCTGCTGATCGTCGGCCAGTTCGGCAGTTCCATGGATGTTTCAGCGGTATCGACCGGTTCGCAGGTCATGATGACGCTGACCAATCTTGTTTCCAGTTTTGCGATGGGAACTACTATCCTCCTGGGACAGCGGATCGGCGAGGGACGTGCCCGTGAGGGCGGGGGCGTCGTAGGGAGCAGCATCTGTCTGTTTGGCGCAATTGCCCTGGTTTTTACTGTCCTGATTCCGGTAATGGCAGGACGAATGAGTGCGGTGATGAATGCCCCGGAGGAGGCATATCAGGCGACTGTATCCTATATACGAATCTGTGGCCTGGGGTCTGTATTCATCATTGCCTATAACCTGATCGGCAGTATCTTCAGGGGAATTGGTGATTCCCGGACACCCCTGATGACCGTGGCCATTGCTTGTATCTGCAATATAGCGGGGGATCTCCTCCTGGTGGCCGTCTTTCATATGGGGACGGCAGGGGCAGCCATTGCCACCGTGCTCGCTCAGGCGGCCAGCGTGATCATCTCACTGAAAATCCTGAGCCGGAAAGCGCTTCCGTTCCATTTTGAGCGCAGCGATATCCGCTTTGAAAAGACGGTTATCCGGAAAGTGACCTGGCTGGGATTGCCCATTGCCCTGCAGGATCTGCTGGTGGGAATCTCTTTCCTGGTTCTGCAGGCGATCGTCAACGGACTCGGACTCATTCCCTCTGCCGGAATCGGTGTTGCGGAGAGAGTATGCGGATTCATCATGCTGATCCCGGCGGCCTTTATGCAGGCGATGGCCGCGTTTGTTGCACAGAACATCGGCGCGGGAAAATATCTGCGGGCAAGACAGGCACTGCTTTATGCAATTGGTGTTTCGTTTGTGCTGGCGTTTGTCATGTTTGCCGTCACGTTCTGGCGCGGGGATCTGCTGGCCGGGATCTTCTCCAATGATGCGCTTGTCATCTCAGCGGCGGCAGAATATCTGAAGGCGTATGCCATCGATTGTCTGCTGACCTGCTTCCTGTTCTGCTTTATCGGCTTTTTCAACGGTCTCGGAATGACACGCTTTGTGATGATTCAGGGAATTGTCGGTGCGTTCCTGATCCGTATTCCGGTCGCTTTCCTGATGAGCAGGGAAGTTCCGGTATCCATGTTCCATATTGGTCTGGCAACGCCGTGTTCAACGGTGGTCCAGGTGATTCTCTGTCTGATTTGCTTTGCCTATGCGAACCGCAAATTCGGGACCGGGAAAAAGGCAGACTGACCGTACGGATACCGAACGGACACCCCGAAAATTCGATAATAAAAACACAGGCTCCTTTTCGGAGCCTGTGTTTTTGTGGGTTAGGCGTCGAAGATGCCCATGATGACGATGCCGATGAAGACCAGCAGCAGACAGAGATAATGTTTGCGGCTGAGCTTTTCCTTGAGGAAGATACTGCCCCAGAGAACGGATGCAGCACAGTAGGAGGAGATGATGGGCACGGTCAGGGCGACACGGGAGGTATCAGCCAGTGCATAGATGTAGAAGAACTGACCGACGGTTTCAAAGACCGCCGCGACATACTTGGGTCCTTCGTGACGGGGAACCAGGGTTTCACGCTTGATGACCAGAACGTAGAATGCGGAGAGAAGACCGACGGTGAGGAAGGTCAGCTCATAGGCGACGTTGGCGGAATCTTCGTTCAGCGTTTCCAGAATGATGGAATCGGCGAAGGTTCCGGCCGCATCCAGAACGCAGTAGAGGATGGGCAGAAGGAGTGCGAGGAACGACTTTGCATACTTGTAATTGCCGGCGGACTGGCGTCTGAGACGCATCTCCGGATCCTCGTTTGCCTCGGTTACACCCAGCATGATGACGCCGATGGCGACGAGGACAATGGCAACCAGCTGCCAGGGGTTGATGCTGCCGATGCCCCTGGTAATTATGGTAAGAACGGCCACGAGTGCACCGGAGGAATTGCAGATGGGGGACAGGACAGAAAGCTCGATGTAGCGGTGTCCCATATAGCCAAGGGCCATGGAGAGAATGTACATCGTGGAAACCGGCAGATAGGTGATGATGATGTTCATGTTGATCTCAACGCCCTGGAAAAAGATTTCGTACAGGGCATGAAGACCCATCACCAGACCGACCGCCATGACCATTTTCAGGTGGGCGGTCTTATCGTTTTGCTGGCGGCAGCCGATCTTGGCAAACAGATCGGCAAAGCTCCAGCACAGCAGGGAGATAATTGAAAAAGCAAACCACATGAGAGTAACTCCTTTTCGGCATCAATGTTGTTTTTCCCGGAGCAGCTTTGTTCCGGAAAAAAGCTGACAAATGGTCGGTGCGCGGATTGTTCGGGATGAATTAAAGAGAAATGAGGGATGCATCCAGCATTTTCTGGACACTCATGAGAACACCGAGCTTGGAATGGCACCAGGTCAGACCGCCCTGGAAATAGACGGCATAGGGCGGTCGGATGGGGCCATCTGCCGAGAGCTCAAT
Organism: Christensenella sp. UBA4263; assembly: GCA_002395225.1. Taxonomy (GTDB): domain Bacteria; phylum Bacillota; class Clostridia; order Christensenellales; family Aristaeellaceae; genus Ventricola. Next base: position 3,918 of record DGWH01000014.1, on the reverse strand, counting down.
CGAGGAGCCCTGCACGAAAGCACCGGCAGCCATAATGACTTTGGAGTCATAGCCGGGCATATCCCAGGGAATCGGGGTCACATACGAATCCACCGGTGCGGCAGCCTGAATGCCGGAGCAGAAGGCAACCATGGCTTCCTCACTGCCAAGCTCAATGGCCTGAATGATATCGTGCCGGTCTTCGCTCGAAGCGGGAACGACGCGGAAACCCAGCTGCTCGTACATGGCGGCGGCAAAAATGGCGCCCTTTGTCGCGGCGGCCGTGACCGTCGGCGCAAGGAAAAATCCCTGATAAAGCTGCGGCATGAGACCCAGGTTTGCACCGACTTCCTGTCCCAGACCGGGAGCGGAGAGACGATAGGCGCAGCGGTCAATGCAATGCTTCGTTCCGCAGATATAACCGCCGATCGGGGCCAGACCGCCGCCGGGATTCTTGATCAGGGAACCGACAATCATATCAGCACCCATGTCAGAAGGCTCGATTTTCTCCGTGAATTCGCCGTAGCAGTTATCGACCATACAGATCAGGTCGGGCTTGATCTCTTTCATGAACCGGATCAGGTCACCGATCTGCTGAACGGAGAGGGTGGGGCGGGTGGCATAGCCTTTGGAACGCTGAATGGTGGCCAGCTTCGTATTCGGATGGATGGCCGTCCGGATGCTGTCATAATCAATGCTCCCATCCGGCAGGAGAGGCGTCTCTGAGTAAGTGACGCCATATTCGGCCAGAGAGCAGGCGCTCTCGCGGATGCCGATGACCTCCTCGAGGGTGTCGTATGGCCGGCCAACAGGGGAATACAGTTCATCCCCGGGCAGGAGATTGGCTGACAGTGCCACTGCCAGCGCGTGGGTGCCGCAGGTGATCTGCGGACGGACGAGGGCCGCCTCCGTATGGAAGGTATCCGCATAGACCTGTTCCAGGGTATCACGTCCCACATCGTTGTATCCGTAACCGGAGGTGGCCGCAAAACAGGTGGCATTCACCCGGTTTTTCTGCATGGCGGCAATCACCTTTGCCTGATTGTATTCCGCTGTCTGATCGATCTGCTCGAAGCGGTCATGAAGGGCATTGAGAACCTTTTCACCCAGCGCATAGACTTTATCTGAAACGCCGATTTCTGCATAAACGTTGTTGTTCAATTTGCTTCCTCTTTTCCAATTTGATCGAGTATGGTATTTGCCAGTTTGCTGAGAACATCCGGTTTGGTGATGATCATTCCGATATCATCATCCCCGAGAATCAGAAGGGTATCACCGGTCTTGATCTGATAGAATGAACGTGCTTCTTTCGGAATGACAATCTGACCGCGGTCACCGACTCTGGCTGTACCAAAGATGTGCCGGCCTTTTGACTGGCCGAGAATGTGCTTTCCGCCTCCCATTGGCACCTCCAAATCACATTTTTCACACTTTTCACGCAAGGCGGTAGTTTAGCAGTTTCAAAGAGGCCTGTCAATCTGAAAATGAAGATTTCTGCCGGTACTGAACCGGACATGCATAAAGAAAAGACGGCACTGGTGCCGTCTTCAGCATATGGAAGGGAAACGATCCGTTCTGCGGAATCAGCGCTTTCTCCGTTCAATCCGGTCTTTCCAGTCACGGGGAATGGGAGCACTGGAACTGCGCCTCATGGCAACGACCTCTGAAAGAACCTCATAATTGAGCGCGGTGCCTTCTTCATCTGCCACATAGGTTACGGAATGTTCCGGTGAAATACCGAACGTGCCGGCAACGGACACCGCATCCATATTGGCGCCGAGGAAAAGGAACTCCCAGTGATACTTTTCCTTCTCCTTTTCAATCATGGCCTTCACTTCATGGAGATGATACAGTCTGCTGGCATTTTCCATGCCGTCTGTCGTGATGACAAAGAGCGTCTTTTCCGGGACATCCTCGGGACGCGCATACTTATGGACATTCCCGATATGGTGAATGGAACAGCCGATGGCATCAAGAAGGGCAGTCGATCCGCCGACAGTATAGATTTCCTCCGTCAGCTTTGGGACCTCCCGGATGCTGACCCGGTCATGGATGACTTTGCGTTCATGGTTAAACAGAACGGTGGAAACATACGCTTCGCCCGGCATTTTCTGCTGCTTGGCAATCATGGAATTGAAGCCGCCGATGGTATCGGCCTCAAGCCCTGCCATGGAGCCGCTGCGGTCCAAAATGAATACAAGTTCGGTCAGATCTTTTTTCATGGGTTTTGTGCTCCTTTCGGTGTCTCACGTTGGGAAGTTGCCCGGCCACTGCGTGACAGGACAGCTTACATAATAAGGAAAGCAGACCGGTACTCACCGAATCCGGATCCGGGAAAAGAGAGGACCGGATCCGAACCACTGCCGGTGCTTTCCGGTGATGACTGGAGTATATCAGAATGAAAAAGGGAGGTGGTCGTTTGTCAGACGACAATTTCAGAGCGGTTCCTGACCGGACAGTAGCCGGTTAATATAATGAAGGGAAAGAGAATTGACGGAGAGGATGAGAGGGAGTAGAATAGCTCCTGCCCGACAAAGCTGAACCGGCTAAAGTCCGGCCCTTTACAGGCGATGCCGGGGGAAATCAATGAGAGGAGACAGAACCAATGTCAAAGGTAGATACAGTTCGCGCTGCCATGATGCAGGCGATGAAGGATAAGGATAAACCGAGAAAAGATGCGCTTTCTCTTCTGCTCTCTGCACTGAAGGCAAAGCAGATCGACAAACGCGCGGATCTGACAGAGGAAGAGGAGAATGCGGTCATCTTCCATGAAATCAAGCAGGCCCAGGAAACGATTGATACCACACCTGCCGAGAGAACGGAGATTATTGAGGAGGCAAAGCTTCGCATGAATGTCTACAGCGAATTTGCTCCGAAGCTGATGGATGAGGGAGAGATCCGGAACGTCATCGATGGCGTTCTTGCGGAACTGGAACTGACCGCGCCGACAGCCAGGGATAAGGGCAAAATCATGAAGATGCTGATGCCCAAAGTCAAGGGAAAGGCAGACGGCGGCCTGGTCAACCGGATTCTCACCTCGTATTTCAAGGGTTAAGGACAGCCTGATTCCGGTCTGCTGCAGGCCGGAAACTTTATTATAGACAAGAGTTTTTTCGGAGTGGTAAAGTTATGCGATATAATAAATATTTTCTGGTTGCTTTTTCCTGAAGTTGTGGTATACTATGACCGACCTTGAACTGGTTTTACAAATGGTTGCTCTTCCGCACGGAGGGTATCTTTCGCAGGAGTGTCATTGAAAAGCAGAATTAAGGCATTCATATTTCAGGAGGAAACTAGAAAATGTATCAGGATGAAACTTTAACTTGTCGTGACTGTGGTAAGGAATTCGTCTTCTCAGCATCTGAGCAGGAATTCTATGCTGAGAAAGGCTTCCAGAACAAACCGCGTCGCTGCCCCGAGTGCCGTGCTGCATTCCGTGCTCAGAAAAACGGAGACCGTGCTCCCCGTGAGATGTTTACCGCTATCTGTGCTGACTGTGGCAAGGAGACGCAGGTTCCGTTCCAGCCGCGTGGCGACAAGCCTGTATATTGCCGCGAGTGCTTCCAGAATCACCGCGAGCCGCGTTATTAATCTACTGATTCAGGGGAAAGCTTCCGATAAGGAAGCTTTCCTTTATTTTTGGGCAGGGAAGGGGAAAGCATGCACCTGGCCTGAGGCTTTTTTAAACGGCAAAAACTATTTTTGAAAAAAGATTTTGTTCGGGATTCTGAGAGAGAAACCCCGCCGTGAAACATCCATGATTCACGACTATTGTTCAATTCGTGAACGAATGACGGCAAAATCCACAGGGAATGTTCGGAATTGACCGAATCGGGCAGAAAATGCCCGAAAAAAAGGTGTTGACAGCCCATTAGACCTGAGGTATAATGCGCAAGCTGTCGGCGAGAGAGGCACACGAAAAGCCACGACCGCGGACAT
>DGWH01000022.1:21130-21988 GCA_002395225.1 Christensenella sp. UBA4263 | reverse complement strand
TTCGGCCTTGGTCTCATCCGCTGCATCCGCTTCCTCAGCAGCAGTCTCGGTATCGGTCTCAGCGGCATCCGCTGGTGCTTCCTCAGGATCGGCCTCAAAGTAGATTACCTTGACAATCCGGACCCCTTCCGGCGTCACATACAGCGGACCGCCGGTGAGATAATCCGTGATGAACGCATCTGCGCTCTCCGCATAGCTCTTTTTCTTTTCCTCAATCGTGGCATTGAACTGGGCACGGACATCCTCATCCGTTACCGCAACACCCTCTGCGGATTTCTCCGTGATATAGGCAATGATGTCCTGAACCGTCTGGCTCTCCACGAACGTCTCAAGGGTATAGCCGCCGGTGGCCAGCTGTTCCTCGATCATCTGCTCCAACTGTTCCCCTTCAAGGCCCGTGCCGGAAAGATACTCTTTGTAATAGTCACGCGCCTCGGCGAGCTGCTCACTGGCCGCTTTTTCGATCTTTTCCCTGCGCTCCTCTGTCATCTCATAGCCGTTGGCCTCGGCCCAGCGCTTGACCACTTTCACGTCGATGGCATTTTCCGCCACCATCTGGGCGATCTCCGACTGGAATTCCGTATCATACTCATCTACCTGCATGCCGTACATGCTGTACATATAGGCATAATAGGCCAGCATCTCATCGTATTCGGTCTTCACTTCGGAAAGCGTCACCGTCAGTTCACCGTCGCAGGCCGATGCCAGAACCGGATCCGGCTGCGCAGCAGTTTCTGCCAGTGCAAACGCTGAAACCAGCAGTGCCAGAACCAGCGTCAGTACAAGAAACGTCTTTTTCATCGATTCAACCTCCAATTCATCGCTCCGTCCTGTCAGTTTTTTTCAAGATTCTGAAGG
>DGWH01000022.1:0-20998 GCA_002395225.1 Christensenella sp. UBA4263 | reverse complement strand
GTTCATCCCGGTGACACAATTCTGTCACATTTTGCCGCGGACAAAGGATTCCATCCGCCGCAGGGCCTCCCGCAGCTTCTCAATGCTGGTGGCATAGGAGCAGCGGATAAAGCCCTCACCGGACTCCCCGAATGCCGTTCCCGGAACGCAGGCCACCTGCCTGCTTTCAAGCAGTTCCGTACAGAACGCCTCGCTGCTCATTCCGGTTCTCTCAATGCTGGGGAAAACGTAGAAGGCCCCTCTGGGCGTAAAACAGCTGAGTCCCATGGCATTAAATCCTTCCACCATGAGGCGCCGACGGCGGTCATAGGAGGCCACCATTTTTCGCACATCCTCATACTGTGTCAGAAAAGCCCGCTTCAGCGCCTCACTGGCGGCCACCTGTCCCTGCATGGACGCACAGAGCATGGTATACTGATGGATCCTGAACATCGGCGTCATCAGTTCCCGCGGGGCGCAGGCATAGCCGACACGCCATCCGGTCATCGCAAAGGCCTTGGAAAAGCCGTTCAGGGTAATGGTCCGTTCCCGCATGCCGGGAATCGAGGCGAAGGCGGTATGCACATGTCCCTCATAGACCAGTTCGGAATAGATTTCATCCGATACCACCATGATATCGGTCCCCCGGAGAACCTCTGCCAGTGCACAGAGTTCCTCCCGGCTCATGACCCCGCCGGTGGGGTTGTTGGGATAGGGAAGGATCAGGGCCTTGGTCCGGGGGGTAATGGCCGCCCGCAGCTCCTCCGGCGTGATGGCAAAGCCGTTTTCGGCACGTGTACGCACGGGAACCGGCGTGCCGCCCGCAAAAATCACACAGGGCGAATAGCTGACGTAACTGGGGTCCGGAATCAGCACCTCATCCCCCGGCATGACCAGGGCTCTCATAGCCAGATCAATTCCCTCACTGGCTCCCACCGTCACCAGAATCTCATTTGCAGGGTCATAGGCAACGTCATATCGGGTCTGCAGATAGCGGGCAATGTGTTCCCTCAGCTCCGGCAGTCCCCAGTTGGAGGTATACTGGGTCCGTCCCTCCTCAATGGACTGAATAGCCGCATCCCGTATGGGCCACGGCGTCACAAAATCCGGTTCCCCGACGCCCAGTGAAATCGCGTCCGGAATCTTCTGCACGATATCGAAGAACTTCCGGATTCCGCTGGGCGGAACAGAGGCCACCCGCTGATTCAATACCTTGGAATAATCCATCAGGGCATCACCGCCTGCCGCAGATCCGTATTCGGCGACTCAAATACCGTTCCGCCGTACTTGTACGTTTTCAGCTGGAAATGGGTGCTGGTTCCCGTCACGCCCTCAATGACGGAGAGACGGCTGTGCACAAACTGCGCCAGCTCCCGAAGCGTCGCCGCCTCACATTCCACCAGCAGGTCATACGCGCCGCTCATCAGGTAAAGCGAACGGACCTCGTCGTACTGCATGATGCGCTGGGCAATGGCATCAAACCCCTTTTCCCGCTGGGGCTGCACATTGACCTCAATGACCGCGCGGACCAGTTCCCGGTCCGTCCGTTCCCAGTTCACCAGAGTCTGCACCCCCACCAGGATTCCCTCCCGGCGCATCCGTTCCATGCTTTTTGAAACCGTCTCACCGTCCGATCCGGTCATGGTCGCCAGTTCTTCCACCGTTATCTTGGGATCCTCACAGAGGATCTCAAGGATCTGCATATCAAGTGTTGATAACATCGGATCTTTCCCCCTTCTGATTCTCTTTCCGGGACCGCTGTCCCGTTTTTTCAAAAGCGCCTGTCCCTGCGCCAGGATCATCCCCCGGCATCTCGGACCGCTTCTTTTTTGCATAGTCCTCAATCTGATTCACCATCTGGCGGACTGCCGGGGGCAGCACCGCCGGATTGAGTGTGGCAATACCAAACTCACGGTATTCCACGGGCTCAATGGGATACACATCCACATTGCCGTGATACCGTTCAAGAATCAGCGCAGGCATCACGCCAATGCCGAACCCGCTTTCCACCATGGAGATGGTAGCCAGGTCATCATTGACGCGGCAGGAGGCATGCACCGTAAAATGATGCCGGCTCATAAAGGCCTGTACATCCGCATCCACCGCATCGCCCTGCACCACAAAGGTCTCACACCGCATTTCATCCGGTGTGATCACGCCGGGATTCCGGGTCCTGAATCCCCGTGGAACGATGCACATCAGCTGATCCCGGTACAGCGGCTGTATGGTCAGCTCCTGCGTCGATTCCGTCGACAGAAAGCCGATATCCACCACATCCGTCTTCAGCCAGTTAATGACATCCGCATAGGTCCCCTGATGGATTTCAATCTCTACTCCCGGGAAATGCTTTTTGTATTCCGTCACAATTTCCGGCAGCCAGGCGATGCAGACACTGTCAAACGCACCGATACGCACCTTTCCCCTCTGCACGCCCCGATACTCATCTACCGTCTGGCTGAGCACCTCATCCGCCGCAAGAACCTGCCGGATAAAGGGATAGATTGCCGCACCGTTATGCGTCAGGGTAACCCCGCCGCGGCTGCGCACAAACAAGGTAAAGCCGCAGGCCTCCTCCAGTGAACTGATGGCATGACTGATGGCGCTGGGCGTAATATGCATCACCTGCGCTGCCCTGGCAAAACTGCCCTGCTGGACGACCGCATGAAAAATCCGGTATTCAAGCAGTGTCATCTCCCATCCACCTGCCTTTCCCGCATCCGTGCGCGCTTTCCGCACAATGTACACCATTCTCCGGTGCCCGTCAAGTGGAATCCCGGCACATGAAACAAAAAGCCCGTTTTCAGGTCTCAAAGTTGTCACTTGCCAGAGACGCTTCGCCATTAACCCGGATTTGCCTTGTCCCGGCGCAGCCGTTCGAATCCTGCAATGTTCCATTTTCAATGCACATGCAGACAGGTTGTCCGTTTTTCCATACAAAGTTAAAGCAGCTGTAAAAAAACTATTGATGTTATTATACAGATAAATTACAATTATCGCATAAACGTCATTGCAAATGAGGTGTAAGTCACATGTATTTGAACAGAATCAAGCTGTATCGGCAACTAGAAGCAGAGTTTAACAGTAAGGCGATCATTTATTTCACAAGTGACAGAGAAAACATGGGGGCTCAGATCGCGCATGATGTGATAGACTATTTTATCAATCAGCTTGATCGAATCGGCCCCTGCCAAAAAATTTCATTATACCTTTATACAAGAGGAGGGATAACTTCCGCTGCTTGGAACATCGTCAATCTTCTACGTATGTATTGCGAACAACTTCAGGTAATTGTTCCCCACAAAGCACATAGTGCCGGAACAATCATCAGCTTAGGTGCTAATGAAATTGTGATGACTAAACAAGCTACACTGAGTCCAATTGATCCGAGCATTACCACTGCCATGAACCCAATAGTGCCCAATACTGGCACAACTTATCCAATTAGCGTAGAAGCAGTCAAAGGTTATCTGGACTTTGCCAAGGATCAACTCCAAACAACAAATCCTGAAATACTAACACAGGTTTATCTGAAGCTCTCCGATTCTGTTTCACCAATAGTCCTTGGTGAAGTATATCGTTCAAGTGCTCAAATAAAGATGCTAGCCAAACGCTTACTTAAGAATCAAGTACTCAGTGACGACGATATAAAAAAAATCGTTGACTTCTTGTGCAGTGAATCGGGAAGCCATGACTATACCATCAACCGGCGGGAAGCCTCAAATGTCCTTAAATTAAAGATTATTAAACCCACGCCAACACAATATTCTATCATTAAGGCTGTTTATGACGATATCTGTGACGAATTACAGTTAAATTCTCCTTTCAATCCAGCAAGAGTAAATGGTGAATACAGTGCAAGACGAAGCTTACTCGAGAGCATTGAAGGAGGGTCCGATTATTTTGTTACTGAAGGTGTCATAAATCCGATAAGTGGTCCTAAAGGAGAACAACTGCTGCATAATAAGATCATTTTCGAAGGATGGAGACATGATAATTCAGTTCCAAGTAATCAAACATTACGTGTTTCTGATGGCGAGGAGGTGAATAGTTATGAAGTCAGTGGTGAGTTCCAGGTATAATTGGAATTCAAGTTATTCTTTGATGAATCCGTCAATTGAGTCGACTGCGTGCAATACAATTGTTTATGCTTCATATTTCCCAGATCGAATGAATTCCGATGAAAATGAAACTTACGGAATTCCCGAGAATGGTAAATACTCTGTCTTCGACATTGCAAATTGGTTTTTACATAAACAAGACATGACTCATAAGAAACTGCAGAAACTGTGTTATTATGCACAGGCTTGGTGCTATGCATTGAAAGGATACAAGTTAATTAATGCTGATTTTCAGGCTTGGGTTCATGGACCTGTTTGTCCTGTTTTGTACGAGCGGTTCAAAGGTTTTGGTTATGAAACTATTGCTTTAAAAACGAAATCTGCCCAACATATGCATATAGATAATGATGATCTTAAACTACTGGAAGATGTCTGGGACACTTATGGCGAAAAATCAGGAAATGCACTTGAAGCGTTATCACATAGAGAGATACCGTGGATAGAAGCACGTCGTGGTTATAGTGTTACAGAAAAATGTACGGTTGTCATTAGTCCAGAGTCAATGAAGAAATACTATCGTTCAGTGTTTTCTGGTGATTAATAATGTCAAAACTAACAAATATCCGGGATGTTCCCTTTGAACTTTGCTTCAAATATCCACTTGAACGTCATTTCAAATTAACCGATCTTGATCAGCGGAATATTAAAGAACTCCAGGGATTTTTGGATAAAGTGTCTCGGATGACAGTTGATCAGGTTGATCATGCTTATGCGAGAAAGCCTGACTCCAATGATAGCTTTAACGGCTTGCAGATCTATCACTACGCTGTCACCGATGCTTTTCGCATACATGTAGTAAACGAAGCTGGCTACTTTAAGATAATTCGTCTGGATCCAAATCATAGAGTCCATAGTTAACACGATCAAAAGTGCATTTAAAAATCAGAAAGTTATTCTTCTTGGGATGATGAGGCAGCTGTCTGTATTGCAACCAGACACGATGTGCCTGGTCTCGTTCTGGGATCCGGTTCATTGGATGCTTTGGTTGAACGCTTAAGGATTGCTGTACACGAATTAGTGGATCTGAATGGAGTGGACCTGCCGCACAGCGGCAGGTTGTCAAATATGAGCATCAAAAATGTTGCAGTGCCGAGTGACCAAGTTACGGATCATAAAGCAAAGTCAAGCCGTTGAGTTTGCATTCCGGACACGTTTTTGAAGGGGGCGCCCGTTCTCCTCTTTCTGGGATAAAATCTCCCCCTTGACAGAACTTCTGTTTGGCGGTAATGTACGTTTATCAAATAAAGAGGGGTGAATTCCAATGCGCATTGCATTAATTAATGAAAACAGTCAGGCAGCCAAGAACGGGATGATCGAAAAAGCTCTCCGGAAAGTGGTCGAGCCCATGGGACACACCGTGGACAATTACGGCATGTATTCACAGGAAGATGCTGCCCAGCTGACCTATGTCCAGAATGGCATTCTTGCCGCCATTTTGCTCAATTCCGGCGCAGCTGACTATGTCGTCACCGGCTGCGGTACCGGCGAGGGCGCCATGCTGGCACTCAACAGCTTCCCGGGTGTTCTCTGCGGTCACATCGTCGATCCTTCCGACGGATTCATGTTTGCCCAGATCAACGACGGCAACGCCGTCTCTTTCCCCTTTGCCAAGGGCTTCGGCTGGGGCGCTGAGCTGAATCTCGAATATACGTTTGAAAAGCTGTTCGGCTTCGGCAGCGGAAATGGATATCCGCCTGAGCGGGTTGTTCCGGAGCAGCGCAACAAGAAGATTCTCGACCAGGTGCGCGCCAACAACCTGAAAGATCTCGTTACCTGCCTGAAGGGCATTGATCCGGAGCTGGTCCGCGGCGCTATTGCCGGCCCCCGCTTCAAGGAACTGTTTTTTGCCTCTGCCAAGGATAAGGCGATCATTGACTATGTTCGCTCTGTTCTCGGCTGATTTCGGCCCATACAACGATAAACCAGCCGGCAGCCTGTTCCTCAGTTTCGGGCTGCCGGCTTTTTGATTTCATGGAGGCCTTATGATTCTTGATCTGTCCTATCTCCGTTATCCCCTGCCCTCTGACATCACCATGCTGTTTGAATCCGGACGTTTTGAGGAAATGGAACGCCTCATCGAGCTGAACCTCTCAAAGCCCGAACTTCCGGCCGCCCTCAAAAAGCATCTTGAATTTCTGCGTTACTGTGCCGAGGATATCCGCGAGGCCTATCAGCTGACCTCGGAACAGGCGTTTGACAACGCCCGCAAGCGCATTCCGGATCTGACACGGGATGAGTTCCACCATCTGCGGGATGACCGGACCCTTGACTGGCGGTACATTGACGGGAAACGGTATTACCGCAACAACTGCATCAACAATCTTCTGCGAACCCGCCGCCCTTATGCCCTCCGGGAAAAAGGCACCTCCATTTTGCTGGAGGAAGATGACGAGGCCGGTGAGCGGGATCATCTCATCCATACCCTGAAAGAAAAAGGCCGGATCCGGTATCGGGGTACCATGCAGGAATCCATCTCTGTCTGCAGCGATCGCCTGACCCCGGGGGAAACCCTGCGCTTCTGGCTCCCCCTGCCCGTCAGCAATTTCCCGCTGGTTTCCTCCCGCATTTGTCAGACCTCTCATCCCCCCGTTCAGATCAGCCCGGAAAATGCGCCTCAGCGAACCGCCTATTTTGAGGTCCCCTATGAAAAGAATGTGACCGTCGCGGCAACCCTTGCCTGGGAAACGGAAATGGTCTACAGAAAACCAGACCCTGCCCTGGCAACCGGCGAACTGCCCGCCGATGATGTCACTGAACAGGATCTGGCTCAGGTGGAACCTCATATTGTGTTTGCGCCTTATCTGAAAGCGCTGACCAGGGAAATTGTGGGCGATACCGACAATCCCATCGTCAAAGCCCGCCGCATCTATGATTTCATTACCACGCAGGGCACCTACCGCTTTATGCCCTCCTACCGGTCCATTCCGGACCTTGTCGGTTATTTCTGTGCCAATCTGCACGGCGACTGCGGCGTCCAGGCTCTGACCTTTATCACCATGTGCCGGTGCTGCGGCGTCCCTGCCAGATGGCAGTCCGGCCTGTACACCTCCCCTGCCTCCTTTGGCATGCATGACTGGGCCATGTTCTATGCCGCCCCTTACGGCTGGCTACATGCAGACTGCTCTTTCGGCGGTTCTGCCTACCGAAACGGTGCAACGGAACGGCATGATTTCTACTTTGGAAACCTGGATCCCTGGCGTCTGCCATTTGCCTCCCGGTTCCAGTACGAATTCACCCCGCCCACCCGTTTCATGCGGGCAGATCCGTATGACAATCAGGTGGGGGAAGCGGAAAGCCTCACCCGCCGGCTTTTTGAGGATGAACTGGACAAATCACACAATCTGCTTACCGGCACGCTCTGCGACTAATGCCCGGAATGCATCCAGGAATTCCGTACAGTCCCATACCCCGCAGCCAATCAGCTGGTCGCCGGAGAGACTCATTTCCAGCTGAACACCGTTTTTAAGCGTAATACGCAGTGACTGCTCGCCCGGAAGTGCTTCCGCATTTTCCAGGCGGGCTTTTTTCATCAGGATTTCCATCACCGCTTCCGCGTCCTCTCCATTAAGCGTCCCCACGTTTTCAAGGGTAATGGAGGAGATCTGTCCGAGCACGCCGCACGTATCCTGCAGGCTGTCCCCGTTCAGGCCATATCCATGTTCACCGGAGCGCTGGAACAGGGCCATCTGACCATCCACCTCGGCCAGAAGGGCTGTTGTGACCGGCAGTCCCTCAACCGCATACACCGTGTCCCCCTTGAGGACGGCATTGCTGATATAATCATTCCGGTCCGTGCGAAGGTCATACGGGTTTTCGGAATAGGCGGTCACGGTCCCCACCGAGTCCCCCATGGCCCGCAGGCCATCCAGCTGGTACATCATCCGGTACAGTTTCCCCCTGTGGATCAGGATCGCGTGATCCTCCTCCGCCGACAGGACAAACTCATGTTCCGTCACAGGCCATGCCCTCACAGGCCCATTGCCGCCGGCCTCAAGGGTATACAGTTCACTGATGGAAACCGGGCGGTTCATGAACCATCCGGCGATGCCCAGGATCACCACAAGTCCTGCCGCCACAGCCCCCAGCCGCGGAATCCACCCGCGTACCGGCCTTTTATCCATACCTGCAATGATGTGCGCCCGCATATCCTCACGGCAGCTGAATCCGGCAACACCGCTGTTCAGTTGTTCACGAACCGATTCCGGAGAATTCAGATCGATCATTGCCGGGCACCTCCTTCATACGTCTACTACTTTCCCATGTGCCGGAGCGGCTCTGTTCCGGCACCGACTCCATCAATGTCAATCCTTTGTAAGTCTCAGCCTTGTCATTGGTTCTTGTTCAGGATGGCTTCCAGTTTATCCCGTCCCCTGGCCAGGCGGCTCGCCACCGTGCCATTTGAGATCTTCAGGATGGAGGCAATCTCCTGCAGTGTAAAATTCTGATAATAATACAGCAGGATAATTTCCCGAAACTGTGCAGGAAGTGCATAAACGGCTTTCGCCAGCTGTTCCTGCTCCTCCCGCTCTTCCAGGAGATTCCGCTCATCCGGGATCAGTTCCATCGCAGGGGGGCCGAGAATGACCCGCTTCGCCCAGGAACTGCGCCAGTAGTCGCGGCACGCATTTATCGTCACGCGAATCAGCCAGGCTTTTTCCTTTCCCGGCGTAATCTCCCCTGTATAGGTAAACAGCTTTGTAAAGACATCCTGACAGATGTCCTCTGCCCGCTGTTTTTCCCCCAGATAGTAATAAGCGGTTCTCAGCACATCATTGCCATACAAGGCATAAAGCCGGTCAAAGACCTCACCTGTATACGGCCGTGCATCCGACTGCAATCATAACACCCCTAACTAATAAACGTATCTGTCCGGCGAATTTATCCTGCCCGATGAAAAAAGCTTCTTTCCGCCCAGAAAGAAGCTTTTTAAACGTCCACATCCGGAATCAGAACTTTCGTCCGGCTCCGCCGCCGCGGGAACTTCCCCCGCCAAAGCCGCCGCCAAAGCCGCCTCTGGAACCTCCTCCAAAACCGCCGAAACTGCGTCCGCTTCCGCCTCCGCGGCTGCGCCCTCCGCCGAAGCCGCCGCCCCGGCTAGGTCTGCTCCCGCCAAAACCGCCAAAGCTGCCGGGACCGCCGAAGCCGCCGCGCGGGGGGCGTCTCGGAGGCCGGTTATTGAACAGACTGCCCAGGAACAGCCATTTGAGGCATCCGCCGCGGCCGCCGCTGCGGCTGTTAAAGACGACGCTGACGATAATATACAGCACAATCAGTGTCAGAACAACGCCGAACACACCAAAATCCCCCTCGTCATCATTCCGTGCCGCTCTGCGGGTTGTCGTCCCGCGTGTTGTCGCACCGGCTGTCGACGTTCCGGAGGAAAGCTGCAGGGTTTTCCCGCGGGCATCTGCCAGATACGTACAGACATCCCGATAAAGACTGACAACGCCCTCTCCGTATTCCCCGTCGATCAGGTAGCTCAGGTTGTCATCAATCAGTCCGCCCACAGCGCTGGCGGTCAGCACACGGTCCACGCCCCGGCCCGTGCCGACAAATATTTCCCTGTCCCCGGTGGAAAGAAGTACGACCACGCCGTTGTCCCCTGACGAGGAACCGATTCCCCACTTGTTGATCAGGTCCGTGGCGTAATCCGCCGCTTCCATTCCGTCCAGGAAATCCACAACCACGGCAATCGCCTGATCGCCGGTTGCTTTGGCGAGCGCCTCTCCGTATTCCGCAATGGTCGATTTCTGTCTGCTGCTCAGCACATTTCCGTCATAATCATACGCGTAGGAAAAGCTGGACGGCTTTGCCTTGACGGCCGCTGACGCGGTTCCCAGGAACATTCCCAACACCATCAGCAGAATCCCTGCCAGCTTCAAAATCTTTTTCACGAGAGCACCTCCCCATTCCTTTCACTGTCATTGCCCACATGCCCGTCATTTCCCGCCGCTTTGCCGGTCTCAGGGCGATCATTCTCCGCAGCCTCTCTGCCTTGCCCCGGCTCCGACAGTCGGCCGGTTTGCGCATTTGCCGACACGATTCCCGGCGGATCCACGGGCAGTTTGTCCGGCGACCCGGTCACTTTCTCCTCCGGTTCATCCCCGTTCTCTTCCTCCTCGCCCGAGATCCGCACATAAAACCCGGAAATCTGATGCGATATGATCTGCACCAGCAAAAACACCAGCGCAATCAGGATGAGGACAAAAACCACCAGCATCATCAGCCCCTGGGGACTTTCGATCAGCACCTCTCTGAGCCGGCCAAAGTCGCCCGCTTCCCAGCCGGAGAAAATACTCATCAAAGTCCCTCGTAACGGTCCGGTCTGGACAGCAGGAATTTGGTCGGGAGCTTTTCATACAGGGCCACGGCCTTGTCCGCTTTCGTATTGAACGCCCTGGCCTCCTGGCGCAGGAAGTTTCCCTGCTCCGTAAAGGTATCCATCGCCTTTGTCAGCACCCGCTGATCCTCACTGCCCAGTTCCCGTTTCGCCTCCGTCGTCATTTCGCTGACGGCGGCGGTCAGGCTCTGGTCCGCCCGGCTCAGATCCCGGGCGGTTTTCGCCTCCCGGAATGATTTCACCGCACTGTCCACCGCCTGAAAGAGACTTGTATCCAGGGAAGCCCGCCTGGCCACGGTTTCTGCATTCTGCGCGGCCGCTGCCCGGTCCTCCACAATGGACCTGACCTCCCCCGTCTTCAGGAACGATGCCGGCGAGGCATTCTGAAGCGCTCTCATGTTTCCGACAAACAGTGATATGACCAACAGCACCGCCATAATGGCCACTCCGGCTGCCACGGGAATCGTTTTTTTCACCTTGTTTTTGGCGTTCCCGGAACTTTTCACACCGCTTTGTTTTCCCTGAGGCTTCTGCTGCTGCATGGCTGCCTGTGACATGTCTGTCCCCCCTGTCCCTTATCCGATCCCGCCAATTTCCTGGCGGGCTTTTTTCTGTTCATCCAGTGAACGTTCGATTTCATCGAGCTCATTGAGCAGGGTCTGTGCGGTCTGCTCCGCCCGCTCCCGCTCGATTTCACGCACATTTTTCTCGACCGAATCCTTCTGCCGCGCAATTTCCTCCGTATTCCGGCGGATGCCGCGCTCCGCTTCACTTTCGCCCCGGCGCTGCGCCTGCAGGGATTCATTCGCCCGCGCCAGTCCCAGGGCCGTGGCCATCTGCGCTTTCCAGAGCGGAATCGTCACCCCCAGCGTCGTCTGCAGACGCTCGCAGGTCAGTTTGTCATTTTCCTGAATCAGCCGGATCTGGGCCGCCAGCTGCGTGGAGGCCACTTTGGTCAGGCGCAGATCCTGCACCCGACGCTCCATCGCCGCAATCCCGGTCTGACTGGCGCCGGACGCTTTTCCCTGCTCAACAATCTCCTCGCCGACGACGATCAGGGAGCAGATTTCCCTGTACAGCGCCTCATTGCGGGTATACAGCCGTTCCAGCAGCGCGCTGTCACGCATCAGGGCGACTTTCCGGTCCAGCAGATCATTGGCGCAGCTGTTGATTTTCGGTTCCGCCTGACGATATGTCTCCAGCAGTTCCGAAAGCGGCGTCTGCTGCTTGAGGAGCTTCCTGAACAGCCCTTTCGCTTCCTTTTCAAAGGAGCAGCTGCGGATCTGTTCCGCCAGCGTCTTCATCAGCCCGTCCAGCGGCTCAATATCCGTTCCCAGCATCTGCCGCAGCGCCACATCGGTAAAACTGGTCATTTCCTTCTGCGTTCTGGCACCAAACCCCAGGATCGCCGCACTGTCCGCCAGACTGAATCTGGCCGCGCTCTGTTCAATGCGTGTCTGCATGGCCGGATCCAGCTGGCTCTTTACCGGCTCCAGTCCCTGTTCCGGAACCAGAGCAAACTGATCAAATTCTCCCATTACGCTTTCCTTTCAAACAGGCTTGCAAACGGATCCTCCTCTTTGCTCTCCGCCGGTGCCGCTTCCGCCTCCGGCTGAGCCATCAGGCCATCCCCCTTGAGCATGTCTGTCAGCACATCCATCTCGCTCTCGAGATTGATAAACCGATAGTTATTGAGGGCCTCCAGCTGCTTATGCAGCGCATCCTGCACCTGGGACACCGCCTCATGTATCCGTCCGGCAATCTGCAGATTCCGTCCCGAGGTCACATCCCCTTCAAGACCTGCCCGCACATCCAGCAGTTTCTTGGTTGTCGGCAGATAGTAGCGCAGGAACGTACGCAGCGATCCCAGCATATCCGGCTGTTCCTCAAGACGCATCAGAATCTCTCTGCCGGTCTTCTCAATGTCCTCAATCTGCGCCGACAGCTTCGGATCGGCAATCGCCTCATTGGCCGCATGAATGTCCTCGATCTGACCGCGCGCCTCCGTAATCAGTGCATCCACCTCTGCATTTCCGGACTTCGGTGCCGCTTCAACCTCAATCACCTGATCCGGGAACATGGCCCTGCCGGCCACAAATCCTGCCGCACCCAGCGCCGCGGCCAGCACATAGCTCAGCCCGGAACCGATTCCAAAGATCAGCGCAAAGGCAAACACTGCCCCGCCGGCCATTACAAAGGGCATCCCCGACTTAATGATTTTCTTTTCCATCTTTCGTCTCTCCTCTATAAAAAGGAACTGGTCTTTCGGCACCGCTGCTGTTCAGATACACATACCTGCCGAATCGACGCTTCGCGCCGAGCCCAATCCTGGTCTTTCGGCACCGCCGCTGTTCAGATACACATACCTGCCGAATCGGCGCTTCGCGCCGAGCCCAATCCTCTCAGTCTCATTTAAAGACATTCCCGTCCGGTGCTCAGTCCGTTTCCTGACGATAGGTTCCGGCCACCCGCACCTCCGCGGGTTCAACACCATATTTCCCCCACTGGGCCACAATCTGAGGATTCACGATAAACTGAATCTCGATCTGATTTCCGCCGCTGAGGCCGATATTGTCAAGGCTCTTCCCGTCGGCAAACAGGAGCAGGCCGCCCTCCGTGTAAAGGCCAAAGGACACCTGCGGATTCCATGCGGTTTCCATCTCCTCATTTTTCAGGGTACAGGCCATGATATATCCGCCGGTTTCCGTCTTTTCGATGTGCATGTCTGCCTTCAGTCTGTTGTTCTCCACCGTCAGCGGAACGGTCATGTCGTTCAGTTCGAAGGTCACCCCCGTAATGGCAGGCGCCTCCAGATGCCCGTCCTCATCCGGATAAAACGTCACCGTTTCAAACACATACCCGTCCCCGCCCGGATCCAGGAAATACGGCCAGATCCGGCTGATTCCCTCCTCGGCAATCACTTCCTCGCCGTTAATCAGACGGAAAAAACCGTGTTCAAGTCCCGCCAGCTGGTCCGAATCGTTATGTACCTGGGCACAGCAGACGATCCGGCACTCATCCTCTCCCATCAGGATGTTGCATGAGGTCTGAACCACATTCAGGCTGGCCGATGCGATTCCGGCATGCAGCAGCAACAGGCACAGGCAAAATAGCAGAAAACCTTTTTTCATTTCCTCTCTCCTACTCGGAAAGAATACGCCGTATACCGCTTTCATCCACCACCGATACCGGATCCTCAAGACCGCCGACGCTCAGTTCCTCGCCTGCCCTCAGTCCCAGCATGTTCCGCAGGTTTTCAAGCATCGACACCTGATAGGTATTCTGGATGTACAGATCATAATCGGTTACGACGATTTCCGTTACCCCCACACGCTTCAGCACCTCCAGCGCATGCTGATCCAGCTGCAGGAGTGCATTCCCGATGTTCCCATCCTGACGCAATACCAGCCGGATTCCGTCATCCGCTGCCTTTTTCAGGTTTTCCTGGAACGAAATTCCGTTTCCGCTGCGCTCAAAGAGCTGCAGCCTGACCATGATTCCATTGAATCTGGCCTGATACACCCAGCTGTCCGTCACGGAAACGCCGCGATACAGGCGCTTTTTCGGAAACGCTTCCTCTTTCCCGCCGGAACGAACCGACTCCGTTGATTCCTCCTGCAGAGAATATGGCGCCGTCGTTCCGGCAAGCGCTGCACACGTAAACAGAATGCTGATCATGAACACGATAAAGAACAGGCTGAATTTTCTTTTCATATCAAGCCACTCCTCTGTAAGATTCATCCTTCATCATTTGCCAATGCTGCTTTTGTAGAAATCGGAATTTTCCATACTGCCGCGTGCGGCAGGGCCGCTCCTCAGCAGGATTCATCCTTTGCTGCCGCTGCTTCCGGGAAATTCCCGGTTGTCAGTTGGTCGTCCTCGGGGTCACGCCGATCCAGTAAACCGGTGCAATCGCTTTATAGGTATCCGTATATTTCAGCTCCCGTGAAATCTGAAGGCCGTTGCTGTCCATGGTTACCAGATAAACATCGACAATATACCCTTTTTCACCCTTGGAGATCTGCTGTGTCTGATTGTCATACACCACATACTGGGCATTTCTGTCCGGCCGGTATGTCGGCTCCGGCAGCGGGATCTCCTCTCTCACCTGAGATTCAAGTTTATAGGAATAGCCGTTCGGATCCGGCCGGCCGTAGATGGTAAACGAGGTATACCAGTAGTTTTTCTTCTTGTAATAATTTGTTTCAATGAAAATATCCGCATTGGTTGAATTCTTGAAAATAAAATCGAGCCGGTCATCCGAAACCGTCGCATCCTGCCCCATGGGAACATAGTTGGAAGCCAGGGAATGCTGCGTTCTGCGGACAATTTCCAGTCCGGCATTCACCACGGCATTATACAGTGTCGAGGATACCTGGCAGATTCCGCCGCCGATGCCCAGGACATATTCACCGTACGCAATCTCAGGGGCTTCCACAAAACCGTTCTGTTCACTGCGCTTTCCGGTCACCTTATTAAAGGAAACGTTCTCGCCGGCATGAACGATCAGGTGGTTAAATTTCTTTGTTCCGATCTCGATGTTTTTGAACCGTCCCTCGTGTGAGGTCGCACCGATGGCCGTCTCATAGGTCGACAGTTTGACGATGGACCCTTCCAGCGCCTCTCTGGTCACTTTTGCCTCCACCTTTACCGGCGTCAGTTCAACCACGCCTGATTCAAGGCGATCCACCATGCCAACAATCCGTTCATTCAGGCCGGTAATATCCAGCGTCTGTCCGGGAGCATCATCCGTATACGAATACGGCGGCCATTTGGTCTCATCATCCACACGGGTGGCATTGACGGCCGGCTGGTCCACTTCATCCTTGATCTGCGAGAGAATCTGATTCACCTTGGAAAGATCATAGGTCATGGTGGAATACCGGCGCACCTCATTCTCCTGCAGGGCCTTGATCTGCTCGTAGCGGGTCGATGCATTTCCGATATGGCCGATGGACCACATCTGATCCAGCTGATCCTCCACGTTATATTTCATCTGCAGATCATCTTTTGTGATATCCCAGGTCCGTCCGTCCACCGTCCGGAGCGTTATCTTAAACTTTGAGAGCAGGCTGTCAACCTGGGCATTGACCATCTGGTCCGCCTGGTCCAGCGTCATCCCCTGCAGCGGGATGTCATTCATATAAATATTCTCATAGAAAACATCCTGTCCGCGATCCAGTGTATCCCGGATATCCTTGAGTTCCAGAAGCTTTCTGACGCCCAGAACGCCCCCCAGGATGACCCCCACCACAAGCACGGCAGCGATGGCCAGTTTCCCGATTCTGTTCAGGTCCAGCGTCCCGGCAGCTTTTTTTCTCCTTCCGGCCGGTTTATGGAACGCTTTCTTTCCTCCGGCTTTTGTCCGGGCCGTCTTATGTCTGCCTGACAGTTTTTTCTTTAATTTTTTTTGGATCTTTTTGGAAAGCGATTCCCCTGCCGGTTTCTCTTCGGCTTCCCGGTCCTCCGGCGCTTCGTCTCCGGCTTGCGAAACGGGCATTTCCGGGTCGTTCTGCCATTTTCCCGTGCCGTCCTCCGGTTCCGTTCCCGGCATCTGCGATCCCGGAACGGATTTCACCTCCGGGTCAGCCTTTTGTTCCGGCATTCCCACACGTCTTGATGCCGCGCCGTTAATCTTTTCGGCCGTAACCATCCAGTCCGGTTTCTGCTCATCATTTCCCACCACAATGCGCACCGGTTCCGGCGGTATCACGGGTGCCGGCGGGACCACTCTTTTTTTGGATTTCACCGGCGCCGGCGGGATCACGGTTTTGGGGGATTCCGCTGGTGTCGGCGGAATCACGGTTTTGGGGGATTCCGCTGGTGTCGGCGGGATCACCGGTTCTGACGGTGTCACGGATTCCGGCGATGCCACAGGTTCCGGCGTCCTGCGCCGGCGTCTTCGCTTTACCTGCTCTTCCTGCACAGTCCCGCCTCCTTTCCAGCTTTCAGCCTCATGTTCCTTTGTCTGATCAACGTTGTATGTGTCCAAGTTCTACAAACTGTCGCTTCGCGACAGGGCCATTCCTTTCCATTGCTCAAAATGATCATTTGCCTGAGCAGTTTTGTTCCTGTCAGGATCTGATCCTGAAGCTTTTCCGTACACAGCTCTGCTCTGCTGACGCAGAGCGTCCGGCATGCTTTTTTCGGGCAAAAATCTTTCTTTTCCATATTCATACAGGCTATATCTTACATCATTTACCCCCTGATGACAAGATTTGATTTTTCCTTTTCGCATTTTCAAAGCCGTCTTATGTGCACGCATACCTGTATTTCGCGCGATTTTTTGTGCATTATTTTTTCTTGACACCGTACACCCAGAGGATTATAATTCATTCGTTCTGAACGAGCGGTAGTGCTGGAATTGGCAGACAGGCACGTTTGAGGGGCGTGTGTTGTATGACGTATGGGTTCAAGTCCCATCTACCGCACTTTTAAAGAGGTGCAGCAATCAGCGATCTGATTGTTGCACCTCTTTTTTTCCAGCTCTTGAAGATATTTTCCCGCAGATCGAAAGCAATTCCCCCTGAAGAATGGTTTTTTTCGACCATTTTGCACACGAATTTCCCTGGGTTCTCATCCTGTAAGGCCACATTTTCAATGAGCCAACATTCTCTGCCTGGAGAGCAGGTTTTCCCAGGTGAAATTGTTGCCCGTTGTGGCCTGTCAAAAACCAGTTCGGCACATACCATTCCCTTAGCGGTTCCACCGTCGGATCAATTCCAGCGCTTTCTTCGGTTCCCAGGGATGAAGTTTCGGAAGGTGAATGAACCGGCCTGGATCATCAGACATAAGAATTGATGTCCCGGGAAGTTGGAAGCAGGTAGATGTATTCAGCCGTTCCAAGCTGAAGTGATTATCCCTGCACCAGGCATCCCCGCCGAAACAAGGTGCAGCATGCCGTGAGCATCTGATAATTCCCCAACTCGCGCATAAATAATGCAATCTTGGGGAATTATCTCGTTATTATTGACAGATAATTCCCCAAGATGTATTTAATTCCAGATTTTTGATATGCAGAGAGGAGGCCAGTCTGCTGCGTTCGGCTGGACATCACTATGATTGGAAGAGAAAAAGAGCAGCGCATCCTGTTTGACTGCATGAACAGCGGCCGTCCGGAGTTTATGGCGGTATACGGCCGCAGGTGGGTCGGAAAGACCTTCCTTATCAAAGAATACTTTCACGGTACTTTTTCCTTTTACGCAACGGGTGTTCCCGGAACAAACACACGCCAACAGCTGAAATTCTTCCACGATTCGCTCAAACTGTATGGTGACGATGATAAAGCCCGTCCTGAAGACTGGCTGGAAGCTTTTTCACGCCTTCGTAAAATCCTTTCCTCATCCTCTGTACAGCGGGATTATCAAACCGGCCGCAGAGTCATTTTTCTGGATGAACTCCCCTGGATGGATACAGCGAAATCCGATTTTAAAAGCGCGCTCGATTATTTCTGGAACAGCTGGGCTTCTTCTCAGGCTGATTTGATTCTGATTGTTTGTGGCTCCGCGACTTCCTGGATAATCAGCAATCTGCTTCGAAATACAGGCGGTTTTTATAATCGTGTGACCTGTCAGATTTCCCTTCTTCCCTTCAACCTTCACGAATGTGAATTATTGCTTCAGAACAACGGTGTGTTCTTTACTCGAAGACAGATCATAGAATGCTATATGATTTTTGGAGGCATTCCCCTCTATCTAAATTACCTGAAACCTCAATTCAGTCTGGCCCAGAATGTTGAGATGCTATTCTTTCACGAAAACGCGCCTTTGCGCAATGAGTATCATCAAATGTTTGCCTCTTTGTTCAAATCATCGGATGATCACAGGAACATCATCGAAGCGCTCTCCACCCGAAGATACGGACTCACCAGATCGGAACTGATCAGTATGCGCGGCGTTCCCAGCGGCAAAACACTGACAAAATGCCTGGAAGAGCTGGAACAATGCGGCTTTATCAGAAAATACAATGATTTTCGAAAAGAAAAAACCGGTTTTATCTTTCAGCTCACAGACTCTTTCACACTGTTCCATCTTACATGGATTCAGAATCAAAACATTGATTCCTGGATCAAACAGATTAGGACGCCATCCTATTCAGCCTGGTGCGGACTTGCTTTTGAAAGAATCTGCCTGTTACACATACGCCAGATTAAAAACGCCCTTGGAATCTCTGGAATCAGCAGTCGGGAGTATTCATGGCGCAGCACAAAAACGACCCCCGGTGCACAGATTGACCTCCTGATTGACCGAAAAGATGATGTCATTAATCTCTGTGAAATGAAATATTCGGCGGAGGAGTTTTCAATCGATGCAGAATACGAGAAGAATCTCCTGCATAAAGTGGAAACTTTTCATTCCGAAACTAATACAAAAAAAGCAGTTTTGCTGACGATGGTAACGTGTGCCGGCCTAAAAAATAACGCGCACAGAAACGTTGTTGTCCATGAGATCACTGCAGATTGTTTGTTCCATGAGTAAGTGAACTCAATTGCAAAACGATCTCAACCTGTTCAGACAAGGTACAGCATGCCGTGAACATCTGATAATTCCCCAACTCACGGCATAAAAAAGCGGTCTTGGGGAATTGTCTCGTTGTTATCTGCAGATAATTCCCCAAGATGTGGTATATTCCATTTTTTTGATATGCAGAGAGGAGGCAAGTCCGCCGCGTTCAGCTGAAACATCACGATGGTTGGAAGAGAAAAAGAGCAGCGCACCCCGTTTGACTGCATGAGCAGCGGCCATCCGGAGTTTATAACAGCATGATGTGCGGTTCAAAAGGTATAATCTTTTGATCGGCTACCAGTAAGGTTACCTATTAGGTAACGATACAGGCTCCATCACAGAGCCAATATCCCCGTCGGGGCTGTGTGGATATAACATAGAAAATACCAGCCTGTCCAAAAAATTTTCGACACTGAGTCCAATAAACGACACTCATTCCAAAAATTTTCGACACTGAATCCAAGAAAAAACGACATGCATTCCAAATCTGATCCGGGTCATCCAGCGTGAGGATGGACGCTCCGGGAAGTTTGAAGCGGAAAGAGAGCTGAAGGTTCTCAAGGTTGAATTCGTTTTCCCTGCACCAGGCTTCCCAGCCGAATTCATCATCAACCCTTGATGCCCACAATCCGTCTCCATCTGCTGGTTTCGGATGCCAGTCACCGTTGCGGGCAGGGATGAAGAGTTATGGGGAAAAATGATCTGATCCGTAATGGATGTAGGTCATGGGGTGTTCATCCCGATAAAGAAAGCCCTCCGCACCTGCCTGTCAGGTGTGCGGAGGGTTTCAGTCCATCTGTCCTCTTATGTTCTGGCTGCCGCATCAACAGACGAGTTCCTGCTCATAACAGATCTTACATATTCAGGAGTTACTTTGTACTGATCAGAAACAACCCTTACAATCTCTGGTTTATTGTCTCCGAGCAATCTACGAGCAAGCTCGACACCAGCCTGAACTTTCGTCATTTTGTCATGCTCTTTCATAGCCTTGCACACGTCTACCTTACCTCCTTCATCGATTACAATCTCCAAACCCAGTTTTGCAATATCATTCGCTAACAGTGCCGTTTCACCATCAACACTTTGATATTGGGGCTCTGCCAGCATTTCTGCAACGCCCTTCTCCCCACGGTTTAGAACCTTCAACAAAAATCCAAGATCCGTACCAAACTTTGCGAAATCACCTTCTTGTAATTCTCTTGGCACAATCAGATTCAGTTTATAGTCCGGTACAAAAGCCTTTAGCCGTTCATCAGGAAAATGGAGCATTTCGTGTAAAGATCTTGGACCATCCCACTTATCTGTGCCCAAATATACCATCAATGTAATAACCGGCTTCAGCTTGTCGCCTTTCCTTAATCCGGATAGAAATTCCGCATGCGTCAGCTTTATTTTTACGCCGTCTGACTCAAAAGCAATTTCAGCGTCATCGCTTTTTCTGCGATACTTACGTTTAAGCTGTTTTATCTGATCAACATAGCTGACGCCGTCATAAACCATGTCCTTTACAGGCCCTGCGTAGTGGACTTCAGACTGAAACTCCTCTCCTAGCAACACATACACTGCATATTCATCTTCCAACATTTCCAGTGCATTGAAGGCATCCCTAACCTTTTGTACAGGAATCTCCACTCCATTGCTATCTATGATTGCAGCCTCAGTTGAATCTAATGGAGTAAGCTTCTCCGGCTTGATTACCGGTTTTCCATCATAAATCAGAAAGTTGAACATAGCTGCAAAACGCTCAGGTTTTTTCATGTATTCCTTCGTTTTTACATCTATTCTTCCCAACTCAATTCCGCCTCCTTTCAAAGGTCATTTCAAGCCAAGTGGATACAATCCACCTAGTTTACCTAAAGTGTAGTCGATTCCCGACCGAAAGTCAAACGCTTTCAACGCTCTAACCCTTTTTGAATGGATAATACGACGAAATCGACACTCATTCCAATGATTTCCGACAACCGTTCCAACGTTTTCCGACAACCGTTCCAACGATTTCCGACACACATTCCAACGACACTCATTCCAAAAAAATCCGACACTGAATCCGAGAAAAA
>DGWH01000050.1:6254-18494 GCA_002395225.1 Christensenella sp. UBA4263 | reverse complement strand
TTGCGCGGCGACAGTGAGTGAAATCTGGGATATTGCGTAGCGGCTCAGGCGAACGACCAACTCTGAGCTCTGGAAAGGAATTGCCCTGTCGCGCCGCGACAGGAAGTGAAATCTGGGATATTGCGTAGCGGCTCAGGCAAACGACCAGCTCTGAGTTCCGGAAAGGAGAAGGAAAATTGATCATATTACACTGCGAATCCATTCCGAATCTGAGGGATTTTGGAAATACAGTAACGGCGGATGGGAGAAGAATCCGGAAAGACTGTCTGCTCAGATCAGCCCATCTTGGAAATGCATCGGAGGAGGATATCCGGTATCTCCAGAGAGAACACCGGCTCCGGACGGTCATTGATCTGCGCACAGGCGGCGAACGGGAAGAAGAGCCGGACAGGGCAGGAAGCTGTCTGGTCCTGAACATCCCGATTATTGAAAGCTTTGAAGCGGGAATTACGCATGAGTCAACAACGGAAAACATGCCGTTTCCGGATCTTGCAACGCTTTATCGGAAGATCGTACAGGATAAAGGGTGCCAGATGGGGTTCAGGAAGGTCCTCAGGGCGTGCTTTGAGAATGACTATGAATCCGGTTCGGTTTTGTGGCACTGTTCTGAAGGAAAGGACAGATGTGGCCTGACGGCGGCACTTTTGCTGGAGGCACTGGGAGTCGAAAAGGACAAGATCATGGAAGATTATCTTGAAACCAATACGACGAATATTCCCAAAGCAGAAAAGATCCGAGACAGAGAAATGCAGCAATCCGGAGAAGCGGTTAGAGCACAGTGCCTGTACCAGGCGTATGTGGTGGATGAACGGTATCTCAAAAATGCATGGGATGCCATGGGCGAACACTACCTGACGAGATGCCTTGGTTTTTCGGATGAGGACCTGCAGCGGTTCAGAGACAAGGTGCTGGAATGAGGAACGCATTGGACGGGCCACTGTCCGTAAGCGAACAGAAAGCGGCACTGCGAGCAAAAATCGCCCGCATGGAGCGGGAGATGACCCGGGAGGACATTGCCGGAAGCGATGCGCTGCTGACATCGGCGCTCATGGCACTGCCTGAGTATGAACGGGCAGGCGTGGTGATGCTGTTTTCGTCATTTCGCCATGAACCCTCCATGACAGGGGTGCTGGAGGATTGTCTGCAAAGAAAGAAAAGAGTCCTTTTGCCGCACATGCTCCCCGGAAACGAGCTGGAATGTCGTGAAATCCGGGATTTACAGCAGCTTGTTCCCGGAAAGTTCGGCATACTGGAACCCTCGCCGGAGTGCCCGGTCATTCGGCCTGAGGAGATTGACCTTATGGTTGTCCCGGCGGTCTGTTATGACCGTCATGGCGGGCGCCTGGGGCGGGGAGCAGGATATTATGACCGACTGCTGGCAATCTATCCCGGTGAAACCGTGGGCCTGTGCCGGGAGCGGTTCCTCCAGGAGGAGGTTCCGACACAGGTACACGATATCCGGGTTGGAACAGTCATCACGGAACACGGGATCTACAGGCAGGAAAACAGGAGGCAGAGATGAGCGTTCAACGTTTTCTGGATGCGCAGAAGCAGGATTACGAAACCGCACTTGCGGAGATCCGGGCCGGGCACAAGCAGTCGCACTGGATCTGGTACATTTTTCCACAGATCGCCGGACTGGGTTACAGCAGCATTTCCAGGCATTATGCGATTGCCAGTCTGGATGAGGCGAAGGAATATCTTGCACATCCGCTGCTGCGCGCCCGTCTTATTGAGATTTCAGAGGCGCTGCTTCATCTGAACAGGAACAACGCGACAGAAATCATGGGCTATCCGGATGACCTCAAGCTCCGTTCCAGTATGACCCTTTTCATGCTGGCGGCGCCGGATGAACCGGTCTTTCGTGCTGTGCTTGACCGCTTTTTTGACGGGAAACCGGATGAGAAGACGATCGAATTGGCACGGGAATAATTGATCCGGGACAGGGCACCGGGCAGTGGAGGCCACGGGATGAATGCAGACTGCAGCGGGGACGGCTCCGGAAAGCCGGAACGGGATCTGTCCGGAATATTTCGGACAAGCAAAACAGCCGCCATCTGGCGGCTGTTTTCTTATGAAATCCGGTATTTGGCCTTAAGCGCAACAATGCCATGCAGATCGGCGGATGGGAGAGAAATCTCGGAGTTGTCCAGGGTGCGTGCGCCGGGATTCAGGGAGAGGAAAGAGGAGAGCGGGGCGATGACGTCATAGCCGAATCCCTTGCCCGAATAATGCATGGGGATGACCAGGTCCGGTTCAGTCTGCTGAATGATCCGTGTGGCCTCCTCCGCGTTGATGGTGTAGTGACCGCCGACGGGAATCAGGAGCACGGAACAGTGCCGGACTGCCGCAATCTGTGATTCGGTGAGGGCACAGCCAAGGTCACCCAGATGAACAATGGTCATGCCCTCTGCTTTGAGGAGATAGATCGTATTGCTGCCGCGCAGTGTGCCGCCGGCATTATCGTGCCAGGTGGAAAGGGTGGAGATATCGAAAGGACAGGGAGTGTCCGGGGCGGAATGAACGACCTCTCTGGCATTATGATCACCGTGCTCATGGGTGCAGAGAACCTGATTGGCCGATTCGTCAAGATTGCGGTATCCCGGAACGGAACCGGGCGAATAAGGATCCAGAATGATGGTATAACCACCGGATGTGATGCTGAAACAGGCGTGACCATTGTATGCGATTTTCATGTATGGTGCTCCTTTCAGGGGGGGATTGTTGTGCGGTTGGAAAGCGGAAATTCACGAAAGGGACGGGAAATGGCCTGACGTTGATCAGGTGCGGGAACGCGTCTGCAGATCCCGCAGGCAGGGATGACCAAACGCTCCGTCTGCGCTTTCAACTGCCCGGATGACGGCCTCGCTGATGATTTCCGCTGAAAGCGTGCCGATCAGATCCTGATCAGCACGGAGTTCACCGATGGATACGGCATAGATGCTGTCACCGTCGGCGGAGGTATGTACGGGATTAATGGATCTGGCCAGACCGTTATGGGCCATGCCGGCAATCTTGCACAGCTGCGGTTTGCTGAATCCTGCATTGGTAAAAACGACACAGAGCGTGGTATTGCCGGTGAATTTGTTCTCTCTTACCTCATAGCTTTGCCGCATCAGTTCAGCGGTAGAACGAAGGTCGTCTTTTCTGTCATTCAGCAGGCCGGCAATCTGTCGGCCGTTTTTCCAGTCGTAAATATCACCAAGGGCGTTCAGGACCACGAGCGCGCCGATTTTCAGCTGGTCGATCTGAACGGCATAACTGCCGATACCGGACTTCATGCAGGAATCGATTCCGCCATATTTGCCCACCGTGGCACCGCATCCCGCGCCGAAACAGCCGTCTCTGTAATTGGGGGATTCCATGGCCAGCCGGGCACAGGCATAGCCCATGGCGGCATCCGGCCGGACAGAGGCATCTCCGATGGACAGATCGTAAATATCCGACTGGACCACTAACGGCACCCGCGCCGCACCGGTGTCAAAACCGATATCATGTTCCTCCAGGTACTGCATGACGCCGTTTGCGGCGCCAAGGCCGAAAGCACTGCCTCCTGCCAGAACAATGGCATGGATGGACTGGGCAGCGGTTAACGGGTCGAGAAGGAAACTTTCACGGCTTGCAGGACCGCCGCCGCGTACATCCAGACCTGCGTGCATTCCCTGCGGTGCAATGAGTACCGTACAGCCGGTAGCGGCTTTGGCATCCTCTGTCTGGCCAATGAAGATTGGTCCGACATCCGTAACGGGGATTTCTCTCATGAACAAATTCACCTCGGTTGTGCGATTCATTGATGGAACTGATCCAGGAATCGCTGTTTGCTGTGCTCATCATAGCGATGGACGGAGTTTCTGTCAATGCGGACATAAAAAAACAGAGAACATTTCTGTTCTCTGCTCTGTGGAAGTGTAAAGATTACTTCTCTTCGCCCTTGATCTTGTCCTTGAGGGCCTTGCCAGCCTTGAAGACGATGCTCTTGCTGGCAGGAATGGTGATGGATTCACCGGTGGCCGGGTTGTGGCCCTTGCGCTCCGGACGATCCTTGATGGAGAAGGTGCCGAAGCCCAGGAGAGCAACGCTCTCACTCTTGGCGAGGGTATCTCCAACAGCATTGAGTACAGTATCGACTGCAAGAGCAGCTTGCTTCTTTTCGATTCCAGCAGCAACAACGGCCGCTACGAGTTCAGACTTATTCATTAGTGTCCTCCTAAATGGTGTAAAATCTTAATTACTGGGCTAACGAGTCCATATGATAGCACATTCTTCTGAGGTTGTCCACTCTGATATTGAGAAATGTGTGAAATTGTCACTTTTCTCAGAAAAAAACCAGAGAAACTTTCGTGAAACCAGAGAGGATGCGCTTTTTCAAAGGCATAAAGCCCTGAAAGCAGAAAAACGGGGCATGCTAAGGCAGCGGACGGATCAGGATAAACGGGGTCAGTTCATCTCCCTGACCGGAGGGGTTGTCTTTCATGGCATCCTGAATCTGTGCATCTGTCAGCGGGAAGCGGGTGCCTTTGCCCAGCTGATTCTGGTCAAAGTCGTTGGCATCCATGACGACCGTGGGCACGCCGGTGGCTTTTTCGATTTCATCACAGTTTTCCACCGGGTGGTCCGGATTGATGACGCCCAGGCTGTGATAGATTTCAAAGGAAGAGTCCGGATAGAAGCCGTCAATGCCGGCGACATCATGGCCGCAGATCTTATAAAACAGGCCGTGGACGCCAAAGGGCCGGGTGACGGCGGAAACGAGGGCGGCAAAAAGGACTCTGGGGAGACCGCAGATCTCAATGACCAGCTGCATTTTGTACGGCTGGTGCATCCCGATGCCGGTGGAATTGTGCCCGGCAAACGGAGCCAGTTTTTTTGCCCAGAAACCAGGGTGGGTATCCTCCATGGTACGGACGTTGTTGGTGCACATTCCCATTACCTTGGCGGTAAAGGAAAGGCAGTCGCCGGGCTGATAAAGCGGAAGAACATAACGGCGGACCAGTTCACACTTGTCCTCGCCGGGCTGAACAAAATGAGTCTGGATGGCAAAACGCTGGTATCGCTTTCCGTCAGCACCGGTCAGAATGCCGCGGTCATAATAAACAATGCCGTCTTTTTCACGGCGAGTGGTTTCATTATTTCGAAAACCGCTCATAGGTACGCCTCCTTAATATGAGCCGCGGCCTGGTCTTTCGGCGCCGCGTCTTTTCTGATGCTCATGTTTGACAAATCGACGCTGCACGTCGAGCCCGCTAATGAGCCATAGTTTGGTCTTATGGCACCGCTGCTTTTCCGGTGCGTATGTTTTAGCGCCGCCCATTCTACACGAATGCCTTCGGGCTGTCAACGTTCCGGGGACAGGAACCCGTGAAAATAGCGGCCTCTGCGCGGTGTCCTGTTGCAAACTTCCCCCTGTTGGGCTATAATAGGCAGCGTTTATGACGGACATGAGAGCCATGGCAAAGCCGCGGCATCAAATGATTAAAGTTGAGGTCTAAAAGGAGCAGGACGAATGATTGATATCAATCTGATACGCAAGAATCCGGATGTTGTAAGAGAAAACATTCGCAAAAAATTCCAGGACAGCAAACTGGTTCTGGTGGATGAGGTTATTGAACTGGACAGGAAGAACCGCGAAGCCATGCAGCAGGCGGACAGCCTCCGGAATCAGCGCAAGGTCCTCTCTAAGGAAATCGGCGGGCTGATGAAAGCCGGCAAACAGGAAGAGGCGGAGGCCACGAAGAAGAAAGTGGCGGAGATTGCCGAGGAACTGGCCCAGCTTGAGGTAAAAGAGGAAGAATATGCCAAAGAGATCCGTGAGCGGATGCTGGTCATTCCCCAGATCATCGACGAGAGCGTGCCGATTGGACGGGACGATTCGGAGAATGTGGAGATTGAGCGGTTTGGTGAGCCGTTTGTGCCGGAATTTGAGGTTCCTTACCATGTGGACATCATGGAAAAGCTCAACGGAATTGACATCGATGCCGCCCGTGCCACCTCCGGAAACGGTTTCTACTATCTGAAAGGCGACATCGCCCGTCTGCACAGCGCCTGCCTTTCCTACGCCCGGGATTTCATGATTGACCGCGGCTTTACCTATTTCATTCCGCCGTACATGATTCGCAGCAACGTGGTTACCGGTGTCATGTCCTTTGCCGAAATGGAAAACATGATGTACAAGATCGAGGGAGAGGACCTCTACCTGATCGGCACCTCCGAGCATTCCATGATCGGCCGCTTCATTGATACCATCCTGTCGGAGGATCAGCTGCCCCAGACACTGACCAGCTATTCCCCCTGCTTCCGCAAGGAAGTCGGCGCGCATGGCATTGAGGAGCGCGGCGTATACCGGATTCACCAGTTTGAGAAGCAGGAAATGGTGGTTGTCTGCAAGCCGGAGGATTCCATGATGTGGTACAACCGTCTCTGGCAGAATACCGTTGACTATTTCCGTTCGCTGGACATTCCGGTACGGACGCTGGAGTGCTGCTCCGGCGATCTGGCGGACCTCAAGGTGAAGAGCTGCGACGTCGAGGCGTGGAGCCCGAGACAGAAGAAGTATTTTGAGGTGGGCAGCTGTTCCACCCTGGGCGATGCCCAGGCCCGCCGGCTCGGCATCCGGGTCAAGGCGAAAGACGGCAGCAAGTACTTTGCCCATACCCTCAACAATACCTGCGTGGCACCGCCGCGCATGCTGATTGCCTTCCTTGAGAACAACCTCAATGAAGACGGCTCGGTCCGGATTCCGGAGGTACTGAGACCGTACATGGGCGGAAAATCATTGATTAAATAATGGAAAGGCAAGGTGTTCTCGGCACCTTGCCTTTTTGAAACAGATCTGATGCGAAGGCGCGGACCGGCAAAGCGGCAGCGGCATGGACAAGGCGGCTGAAAAGATGCCTGTCGCAGCAGGGGCAGTCTGTTCAGCGAGTACCGAAAAAAATGGCCGGGCCGGGACCAGGTTACTGAGGAGGAAACGACAGTGATTATCTGTGATACACATTGCGATGTGCTTTATATGCGGGCATTTCAGCCGGAAAATGAACCGGTTGTCACCTTTGAAAACATGCAGGCCGGGGGGATTTCACTGCAGACCTGTACACTGTTTTCCGGGGTCGGCGAGGTAGTGAAGCGTCCTTATGAGGTGGGAATGAAGGAATACCGGGAATTCCGGCGGCTGGTCGAGGAGGAGAACTGGGTTCAGGCGGATTCCCCGCTGCAGGCGGAGGAGGGGAAAGTCAAAGCCATGCTCAGCATGGAGGGCGGCGAAATACTCGAGGGCAGTCCTGACCGGGTGGAGGAGTTTTTCCGTTACGGAGTCCGGATGATTGCGCTGACCTGGAACCGGGAAAATGAAATCGGGACACCGGCGAAGCTTAGCCCGAAGGGGGGAATCAAGAAAACCGGATGGGACATTCTCCGGGTCATGGCGGAACTTCATATGGCAGCGGATACAAGCCATCTGAATGAGGCCGGATTCTGGGACCTGATTGACCGGCATCCGCAGCCGCCCATGGCCAGTCACAGCTGTGTCCGGACGCTTTGCGACCATTTCAGAAACCTCCGGGATGAGCAGATCCGGGCCATGATTGACCGCGGCGGATGGATCGGGATCAATTTCTATCCCGCCTTCCTGTCTGAATCCGGGCAGGCGGATGCAAACCGGATTGCCGAGCACATTGATTACATCTGCCAGATGGGCGGAGAGAAGCATGTGGGATTTGGCAGTGATTTTGACGGGATTGAAGTGACTCCGGTGGATGTACGGACGCCGGCTGAGGTTCCCAACATTCTCGCCGCCCTGAGAAAGCGGGGCTATTCCGAAAAGGCGCTTGCGGACATTGCCGGTCTTAACTTCATCGAGTACTACAAACGGCTCGGCTGGAACTGAACGACAAAACCCCTGTTCTCTTAGAACAGGGGTTTTGTGATCCGGTGACAAATTCGGTCAGAGCGTGATTCCGCAAAAGAGGACGGCAAAGATCAGGGAAGGCAGATAATTGGCAACCCGGAGGTGGGTGTTAAATGTCAGGTTCAGCCCGACACAGAAAATGAGGATGTTGCCGACCATGGAAATCGCGCTGAGCGCCGCAGGCTGGAGAAACGGCCCGATGAGAGCGGCAATCAGGGTCATGAGTCCCTGCCAGAGAGCCAGCGGGATGACGGAAAAGACGGCGCCTTTTCCAAGAGAGGCGGAGAGCGCCATGACGATGATCAGGTCCAGAATGCCTTTGGTAATGAGCAGGGAATAGTCGTGGTAGAGCGCATCGTTCATGGGCCCGATAATGGCCATGGCACCGATGCAGATGGTCAGGGAAGAGGTGACAAAGCCGTCAATGAATCGGGGATCCTTTTCATTGTGTGAACGGATTTTGAGCCAGGATCCGAACTGCTCCGTACGATGCTCGATGTTGATGAGCTCGCCGATCAGGCCGCCCAGCACCATGGAAAGGACGATGGTCATGGTTCCGGCCGTGCCAAACTGTCCGTCGCCGGACAGGGTCAGCATCTTTGAAAGCGTTCCTCCTGCTCCGATGAACATGGTGGAGAGGCCGCAGGCGGCGGTCATGGTGCTTCGGATGCGCTCGCTTAGAAAATGTCCGAAAAGCAGTCCCAGAATCCCGCCGACGATGACCATGCATGAATTGATTACTGTTCCAAGCCCGGTCATTTTTGACTGCCTCCAAATGTATAATGCAGAGTCGTGTAGTTCCGCCCCAGATCCGGCTCAATGCTTTTTAGATAAAGCGAGGTCGTGGTGAGAGAACTGCAGATCAGCCGGTATATCGGATCCTTTGCGGAATAATCGGTCAGGTTTCCGGAAAAATAGGCGGCATTCAGGCGCGCTGCGTAATCGTTGATGATCTGCGCATGTTTCTCCGTGTCCGGTACGGGTTTTTGCCGGTTCATGCCCGCATTGAAGAAATCCCGGGCGTAACGGGGAAAGCTCAGCAGTTCCGGATTGGTGCTGCCCTTTGCAGCGGCCCATCTGTCAACCGGAATCAGACGTGTATGGTATTCCAGCTCACTTTTGTAAAGAGTGAGCAGACCGAACTGACAGGGGGAGACGGAGGCGGAGGAAACGGCGATTTCGGGCAGACCGGTATTCGTTCCGGCGATGTGCTGGGCATGCATGTGACCGCTGATATTGCAGATCACCCCATACTGACGGTAAAGCTCTTCCAGCTTCGCCGCGCCTTCCATCCGGAAGCCGGTGCTGAAAAGTGAATTGTGCAGCAGCAGATTCTGATGACTGACTGCCAGAACGACACGCTGTTCTTTCTGTGCCTGCATGAGCTGCCGTTCTGCCCAGAAAAGCGTTTCCTCGCGCAGGACGCCGATCTTTCCCTTTGTGTTGACATCAATGAGGAGCAGACGGAGCTGCGGGGAAAGGTCGACGGTATAGGAAAGAGAGACCGGGTCCCGGCTGAGTGCCTGCGAATACCCGAAGTCAGACCAGATCCGGGCAAAGTCCCCGGAGGCGGCAGAGGGAACCCGGGCATAGCCGGTACCTGAAAAACGGGCGGCGTTCCGGTTATAGACATCATGGTTGCCCGGAATGACATAGACGGGAATGCCCTCCTGGCGCAACGCAGAAAGCTTGGCAGCCAGCGCGGTGTGACTTTCAATGGCACCGTTGAATGTCAGATCCCCCTGCATAACCACTGCCGAAACATTGAGGCGGCGAACCTGATCAATGAAGGCCTCCGCGATTTCATCACAGTAACGGGTGACTTTTCCGTCCGCACGGGTGATGACCTGCATGAACGCCGGCCCGTAATCGGTCAGGGACGGGGCGATGTAATGCAGGTCGGTTAAAAACGCAATCCGCACCGGCGGATCAATCTCCGCCAGCGCCTGACCGGTTGCGGAAAAGACGAGAAGAAAACACAGGAGGAGCAGAAAAGGATGGAGAACTTGCATATTTGACCTCGACAAATCAGAATTCCGGCAAATTATACCCTCTTTGATGGCACATAACAAGCGAAAACATCAATTTTCTTATGCCAGGGCAAAGAAGACTTTTGCGACATACAATGGGTTCAGATTGACAAAAAACAGGAAGAATGCGATAATTTCCACAATAGAAATCTGTTAATTGTTCCTGTTTTCGGATATGAACAGGCGTATTTTCAGGATAGCTGAATAATGGAGGCGTGGCAATGATGGAAAACGGTCGTAAAGAATCCCGCATGTTCAGATTGGCCCGTGCGGTGCCTGCTTTGATTGCAGCACTGGCCGGTATTTTTCTCCTTTCGGTTGTGCCGCTTTTTTTTCACGATGGTTTCTTTGATATCAATCGTGCCAAGGTTTCACTGGTCCTGACTGCGACCCCGTATTTTGCTGCCTGCATGGGACTGTTTCTGCTTCTGATGCCAAAGAAAGGGGAATATTATGATCGGTTCCCCCTGCTGCTTCTGTGTCCGTTGCTCCTTTTTCTTGTGGGCTGCGGAATCTCCTGCTGGATGAAAGGGTTCGAGGAGGCGGTCCTCACCGGAAGTGAGGGGCGGTACGGGGGACTGTACTTCATTCTTTCAATGGTCGTGCTTTTTGTCATCATTGCCCTCGGACGGGGAAAGGGAACCTTTGTGCTGTTCCTGTTCCTGGTATCCAGCTGCCTGATTGCCATCCTGGGTTACGCCAATGCGCTGGGGGCGGATCCGCTGGGGTTTTATAAGAACATGCGGGAATCACAGATTCCCATGTTCTATTCAACGATTGGACACTTTGACTTTTACGGAACGTTCCTGCTCCTGCCGGCAGCCATTGCGTA
Source organism: Christensenella sp. UBA4263 (assembly GCA_002395225.1). Taxonomy (GTDB): domain Bacteria; phylum Bacillota; class Clostridia; order Christensenellales; family Aristaeellaceae; genus Ventricola. Next base: position 7,729 of record DGWH01000050.1, on the reverse strand, counting down.
CGGGATCGTGATGCGCTCCGAACATCTGCTCGCCCGCCTGTGCGCGTTCTGTGCGGCGGTTGTGCTGACGCTGGGGGCGTATGCAGCACGGACGGACAGTGTGTGGCTTGGAATGGGGATGATCGGGTTCAGCCTGATTTTTCTTTCAGGTTCAAACTACCGTCATCTTGCCCGGGCGTTGCTGATGATTGCGTTTATGATCGGATTATTCTCCGTTTCCGCGTATGTCATTCGAAACTATTCTACGCATACGCTGGAGTTTTCCGAAGCGTATACGTTTATGACGCTCCAGCGCGGCGGTGAGGCGGCGGCAGTCTTTGCCATCCTGTCTTTCCTGGCGCTCATGCTCCATTCACATGATGTAAGGGTGCCTGGCTATAAACGGCTGGTCATCATCGGGCTGATCGTGTTCCTGATCCTTGCGATTCTCCTGACCTGTCTGGTGGTTTTTGCCACAAGAACGAATGATGATAAGGCGCTGTTCGGACTCGCTCCCACGTTCCGGATGGATGATAATTTTGGCTCAAGGCGGGGTTATATCTGGACAAGATCCCTGCGTGCGTTCATGGCCGGCAGTCCGATGGAAAAGGCTTTCGGGCAGGGCCTTGAACTGACCAAACGGATTACACGGCCGTTTATTGAGAGTGTCGAGGAGGAGAATCTGGGGGGCGGAACGTATAATGATGCGCACAGCCAGCCACTTCAGATCCTGCTTACCTGCGGAATTTTCGGCCTCGTCATGTTTCTGCTGCATTATCTTCTTCTTTTCCGTTCACTCCTCCGGCATGGCGAGAATGATCCTCTCCTGGCGGGCATTGCAGCGGCCATGGCCGCCTACCTGGTCATTATGGCGATTAATGTGACACAGCCGATCCTGCTGGTCATCTACATTGGTCTTTCGGCGGTTGCCGTGGGCCGAATCGGTGCGCTGAGAAACAGGCGCGAGGATTTGCCGAAGGGACAATAAGCGTTTCAGGACAAGATAAAAGGCGCCGCGGATTTCGCTTTGAAATCCGCGGCGCCTTGATTTGCTTGTTCAGCGGTTGGTGTAGATGGAGAGACGATGTCCGGCTACGATGTAGTCCGGGTCGGAGATGCCGTTCCACTGGCAGAGGTTGGCAACGGAAACGCCGAAGCGGTTGGCGATCTTGATCAGGGTGTCGCCGCGCTTGATGGTGTACTGAATCCAGCGAGCCTGGCCGGCACCGCCGGTGGCCTCATTCATCTCGTTATCATCGAGAGCCTGTACGTTTTTGAGTTCCTCGTTCATGGTGAACCTCCTGTAATGTTGTTTGTCGTCTGTTTATACGAATGAAAATGCCGACTGGCAGTGAAGCTTAAAAGCTTTCTGCCCGATTATTACCGATTGGTGTAGATGGAGAGGCGATGTCCGGCCACGATGTAGTCCGGATCGGAAATGCCGTTCCACTGGCACAGGTTGGCAACGGAAACGCCGAAGCGGTTGGCGATCTTGA